>JADFMC010000008.1 GCA_022564085.1 Fidelibacterota bacterium
TTTTGCGCTTGTATACCGACGCAGGAGATAACTACCGTGAGAAGCAGCGCTATGCTGTGGAGCAGTTCGGGACCGCGGCCCTGCCGTTTTATGCCGTCCTGGCCCCCGATGGCAGCGAGCTGTCCCGCCTGCCGCAGATGACCAGGAAACTGGAGAAGTTTATACGTTTCCTGGAAGACGGTTTAGCTAGCTATGAGCAAGGCTCTTACGCCTCCCGGTAACCTAAAGTGGCAAAATCGCATCTAACTTGCAAGGAGCGACATGTCAGCGGGCATATTCAAAATAGCACACAGTCAGGCCCTGAAGGTGGCTTTGGTAGTGGGCACCATCCTCACTCTGATCAATCAGACTTCAGCGGTTATACACCTGGACTTCAACACCGAGGCAGTGGTCCGTACCGTGCTTAATTACCTGGTACCGTTCTCGGTTTCCACGTACTCCAGATTGGCACTCCTGCGCGAGCAGCGGACAGGCCGATCCCTTTATCCTGATCCACAAAAACTGCCCGACCACGGACAAAGGGATTGACATGCTCTCCAAGATGCTCAGGTCCCGCCTGCTGATTAACATTACCGGAATCGGTAAACCTGAAGGATTATTTTAATGAAAAATATCAAACCTCTATCGCTGCTGGGACTCAGCCTGATCGTAGTCCTGGGATTGATCGTCTCGCTGTCTGTGGGTGCGCCGGCCCCGGGGAATAGCCCGCCGGAAAATGCGTATCAGCCGGCACCGGATTTCACACTGACCAGCCTGGACGGCGAGCGCTATACACTCAGCAAACTGCGAGGCAAAGTGGTGCTGGTTAATTTCTGGGCCACCTGGTGCGCCCCCTGCCGCCAGGAAATCCCGGATCTGTCCAGATTGCACACCCGGTATAAAGACCGGGACTTCATGGTGCTGGGCATCTCCCT
Organism: Fidelibacterota bacterium; assembly: GCA_022564085.1. Classification (GTDB taxonomy): domain Bacteria; phylum Fidelibacterota; class Marinisomatia; order SCGC-AAA003-L08; family TS1B11; genus JACZSB01. The sequence continues at coordinate 915 of JADFMC010000008.1, forward strand.
GGATGAAATCAGCCCGGAAAAGATCCAGAAATTTGCCCGGAATTACAAGATCAGCTACCCGGTATTGCATGGACCCCGGTCGGAACTGGGAAAAATCAGCAAATCCTATGGCGGCATTCAGGCTGTCCCGACCTCCTTCCTGATCGACAAGCAGGGAAATATCAGAGCTAAGTATATTGGCGCCCGCAGAGAACTGATATTTTTAGCGGATATCATTCCCCTGCTCTAAGAGGGAAACCTCACCCCTTCGATCCGCCAGCTGGCGGACTCAGGGCAGGCCCCGTCCTGTGGCCGTCCCCTCTCCGTTAGACGGAGAGGGGCATCGCGAAGCGAAGGGGAGAGGTTTCTTCGGCCGTCGGCAGATAAGGTTGCGCGCGATTTTAAGGGATCACCTGGTAAGATTGAGGCGACTTCCTAGGAGAACCTCACCCCCGTCCTGCGGCCGTCCCCTCTCCTTAAGGAGAGGGGCGACACGAAGTGTCCGGGGTGAGGTTTCTTGTGCGGATTTCGGCCGGCAGCATAAAATCGGCGGTCAGGCTGTCCAGGAATAGCACCCCCTCGGGTGTGGCTCGCAAGTGTGTGCCGGACAATTCCACTTTCCCGGACCAGTGCTGCAGCTGGTCGGCGAACTGTCGGCGAAACTCCCCGGTAGATCCAAATCCCAAGCCATCAGTTACGGAAACCCCCTCGGCCAGGCGCAGTCCGAAGGCCAGCCGCTCGTTGGCCAGCTGTGCGACCGTCAGCTGCTCACTACCGGACCGGGGCGACTCTCCCGCAGCAACCCGTTTCAGGTATTGATCCAGATCCCGCACGTTCCAGTAGCGCCGGCGGCCGTCAAAGCCATGGGCGGCGGGGCCCAGGCCCAGGTAGGGCTCGATGCGCCAGTAATGCAGGTTGTGCCCACAAGTCCGGCCGTCCCGGGCGAAATTGGTGACTTCGTAGGCCTGATAGCCCCCGGCTGCCAGCCGCTCCCGAACAGCCGTGAACATCCGGTAGTCGGTTTCCTCCGCCGGCATGATAATCTCCCCCGCGTCTACCGCCTGCGCCAGGCCGGTGCCGGCCTCCACGGTCAACGAGTAGGCTGAGATGTGCTCCGGCTGCAGCTCCAGCACCCGTTCCAGGTCGGCCTGCCATTGTGAAATGCTCTGCCCCGGCACATTGAACATCAGGTCGACGCTGATATTATCGAACCCGGCTTTCCGGGCGGCGGCGAAGGTCATCTGACTGTCCTCCGGCTGATGCAATCGTTCCAGGAAGCCCAGGACAGCGGGATCGAAGGACTGGATTCCCAGCGAGAGCCGATTGACACCCAGCCGGCGGTAATCCCGCAAGCGCTCCAGCGGCGCCTCCCCCGGGTTGGCTTCCAGGGTGATCTCCGTCACCGACCCCAGCCCCAGGGTGTCATCCAGGGCGCGTAGGAGTCGCTCCACCCCCGCCGGCGGGAGCAGGCTGGGCGTGCCGCCACCCATATACACCGTATCCACCGACCAGGAGATAGAGTCGCCGTCCACTTGCCGCACTTCCCGCTCCAGACACTCGACGAAGCGATCAATTATATCTTCCCGTCCCGCCAGTGTGTAATAATCGCAGTAGAAACACTTGTGGCCGCAGAAGGGAATGTGCAGGTATACGCCGCCGGTGGCCGGTACGCTCGAGCCCTGCGAGTGGCCGCTACTATTGATGCGCCGGTGGTTTTTCACGGTCGGTCCAGGGAACATTTCGCACCCCTGCAATTATAATTAAGTGGAGCTGCGGACACCTGTAGTTCCACTACACACCTCCGTGGGTACTCTTCAGGTAGAGGGAGTATCCCTCCTTGTTGGCACATTCTACCAAACCGAACGAGGTAGTGGCCGCCAGGTCGCTGCCTCGTTCTCATTTGATCTCCGCTCCGGGGCCACCCCTCAAGTGGTAGACACCTAATACCGCGGTGACCATCAAGCCGGGCAGCATGGGAGGCAGACCCAGGGGATAGCCCCCGTCGGGTGCAGACAGGACACCGGCCTGATAGCCAACCTGCCACAGTGCGGCCACCAGCACACCCGCCAGGCCGATCGACAGGGCGGCATTATCCGACAGCGGCCGGGAGCGCCCAAATGTGAGCAGGATCGGTACCAGCAAGCCCGGCACCAGTATAGTCCCCAGCAGGTACCATAATTCCACCACCGAGGGCACGGCCAGTGCCAGGAGGAAACCCAGCGTCCCACTGGTGACGATGCCCCATCGAATCCGGCGGCGCTCAACCGTGGCAGTCAAGGGACCGGAGCGCTGCAGGTCCCGCCCCAGAGTGGTGGCGCCGATAAAGGTGAATGAATCCACGGTGCTCATGATCACCGCCAGCAGCGCAGCGAAGAACAGTCCCCGCAGGCCGGTGGGCAGAACCGCCGCACCCAGCAACGGGAAGGCGGCCACCCCGCCGGCCAGGGATTGGGCCAGGTCTGGCAGGAACACAACGGCATATAGTCCGGCGGCCGTGGTGAGCAGGTCGAACACGAACCAGATACCGATACTGATGAGGATGCCTCGCCGGGCGGTAGCCCCGTCACGGGCGGCGGCGCAACGCTGGTAGAAGCCCGGGTCCACAAAGGTCCAGCTGGCAATGAAAAACCATACCAGAATCACCTGCCCGCTCATACTATCCGGTCCCCGCAGGCTACGATGGCCGGCGGGCAGCTGCTCCCACAATTCGGACAACGGCAATTGCCAGTGCAGCAGCATAAGCAGCGCGCCGAAACCGGCGAACATCAGGATGAACTGGAGCAGGTCGGTGCGCACCACCGACTGGAAGCCTCCCCGCCACAGGTAGGCGGTGCTGAAAATGGTGCCCAATAACACCCCCAGCCAGAGAGGCATGCCGGTGAGTAAGCGGGCCAGCACCCCCAGCATGAGCAGATAGGGCGCCGGGGTGGTGAGCAGGAACACCAGCAGGGCGCTGAAGCGGGCCGAGCGGGGGCCGAAGTGGCGCCCGAATCGCTCGGGAATGGTCAAGGCCTCACCCCGGCGGATGCGCCCCGCCAGGAATAGGGCATAAATTAGGGCAAAGAAGTAATATGGCAAGCCGAACACTACCAGGTTGACAACGCCATTTAGGTAGGTGAACTCCCCCACCCCCAGGATACCGCCATACCAGGTGGCTACCAGAGTGGCCACGAAGGGTACTACAGTCAATCGCCGGCCACCCAGCAGGTAGTCGGCCGCAGTGGGGGATGATTGCCGGGGAGGCCGGAAACCGAGGTAAAGGATCGCGCCCAGGTAGATCAGCACTATGGATATGTCGATGGCCGGTAGGCTGATATTCATAGCGTCCGGTGGTTAGTCCGGATAGCCCTGAAAAACCAGGGCCAGTCCGCCAGCCGCCTCGAGGAAAAATTTATCCGCCCGGCTGCGATTGGACACCCCCCGGTGCATGGCCGGCAGGCTTTCGGAGGTCAGCTCCCAGGTCAGACCCCGACTGGTGAGCTTGACCGTGGCGGCCTCCGGAAACAGGGCCACCGGCTGACCGGGGAAGGAGGGTAATTCCCTGGCTCCGCGCACTACCAGGAACGAGCCGCTGTCAGTCAGTGCCGAAAGTTCGAGGCCGAAATCGTGCCACATCAGCAATAGGTTGCCCAGGGCATGATCCGCTCGCCCACCGGTGGCGCCGATGATTGTCACCGCCTCTACCCCGGACTGCCGGGCCCACTGCAACGCCTTTTCCAGGTCGCCGGATTGTTGCGAAGGCAATTCCACCAGGCGATCGGCGAAGGCTTCCCGGGCCCGGGGGCTGATGGAATCCAGGTCGCCCAGCACGAAGTCGGGTGAGCGCGAAAATGCCAGCAGGTTATCCGCTGCGCCGTCGCAACACAGGAGTGTCCCGGCGGTTCGTAACGCCTCCAGCGGACGGTGATGGGTGGGAAAGGGGCCGTTGGCCAGGACAATTACCGGCGGCTTTAAGAGCAAGGCGGACTATTCCCAGGCCGCGCCTAACCAGTTGGTATACAGCATTTTCTGTCGGGCGGTAGGGTCGGCCATTTGCATCAGCGTAAGGGAATCCAAGGGCGGCTCACCGGGTTTCATCCTGAAAGTGCGCATCAGGCCGTCACGATTGACCACAAAGGTCGCTGTCTCGCCCTGGTCGCGGGAATCCAGCACAGCGGTGGCGTTGGCCACCGTGAGACGATAGTTATCCACGAAAAGCAGCTCATCGTTGACGCTCAACCGGGAATCCGCCGCCGGGGTCCCATGGTAAATAGTCTTGATCACCAGGCTGCCTGCCCGTTCCTCGGTTTCGAAGCCCCAGTAGGCCTTGGCGCTGTCGGCCGGGTCCGTGTGCGCGGCCACCACTTCCAGGCCGAATGGTGTGAAAGCGGCTTCCCAATCGATGTCCCTGGTGGTGGTGACGTAGGCGAACACCTCTTCTAAGGACCGGCTGGCCGTCTCCTCGCAGATTTCCCGGAACCGCTGCGGGGCGAACCCTTCCCCGCTGGTCTGAAAATCGTGCCATAGGGCCCGGAATACGTCATCCAGGCTGCGGTCGCCATCGGTAGCTTCCCGGATCGCCAAATCAATGGTCACTCCCACCAGGCTCCCTTTCACATAATAGGAAATGGTGGCGTTGGGGCTGTTCTCGTTCGGCTGATAAAACTTTATCCAGGCATCGAAAGAGGCTTCCTCAAGAGTCTGCTGATGGCGGCCCGGTGTGCTGAGCATTTTCTCCATATCCATGGTCAACAGTTCAAAGTATTGCTCCACATCCAGTAAGCCGGAGCGCAGCAGCAGCTGGCGATCGTAGTAGGAGGTCAGCCCCTCGGAGACCCACAGCTGGGTAGTGTAATTCTCCCGGTCGTAATCGAACGGCCCCAGCACCGTGGGCCGGATACGCTTGACATTGTAGGCGTGGAACATCTCGTGGGCCAGCAGCTCCAGGTATTTGCGATAGTTGTCCTCACCATCGAAGGTCCAGCGGGAAACCATCAAATAGGCTGAGCTGAGGTGCTCCAGGGCTCCGCGCCGCCGATCACTTATATCAAGAAAAATTGTATATCGGTCGTAGGGCACACTGCCAAAGAGCTGGTGCATTTCCCCGGCAATTTTGCGGGTGTCGGCCAGCAGTTGCACCTGATCGTAATCGCCCTTACCGGAGATGGCGTACCGGTACGGCACATCATCGACCATCGTTTCAAACAGTTGGTGGGAACCGATCATCAGGGGGGAATCTATCAGGGTATCATAATCGGGCGCCCGGAATACGGGGCTGCGTCCTCCCACCGATGGCAGGCTGCAAGTGGCCCTTTGCCAGCCCCGGGGCAGATCGACCACCACCAGGCTCTCCTTGGTCTCCATGCCCACCGGATACATGAAGACGCTGGCTCCGTTGAGCATGGCCCGGTCGGCATCGACGAAACTGGTGCGGTGGTCCTGGCCGAAGGCGTAGACTTTGTACTTGACATTGATGCGCCGGTGGCCATCAAGTTCCACCTGCCAGGTGTTCTTATCCAGTTTGGTTACCGGCAGCTCACGGCTCCCACTGGTGATCCGGAAGTCCTCCACGTGGCCGGAAAAATCGCGCACCTTATAGCTGCCCGGTATCCATACCGGCATCTTGAACTCCAGCCGTTCCCGGGAGCGCAGGCCGTCGATTTCCAGGTTAACCGATACATAATGCGCGGTGCGCTCCTTGAAACTGAGTGTATAGGTCAGTTTGGCGGCCAGTGGGGCCAACAGCCAGCAGACCAGCAATATCAACCGTATACCGGGCGCCAACCGACGCGGCGCCGGCGCGGCCATGGAATTAGATTGGGGGCGCTTTCCTGATTGGCCCGGCATCAAAGCTCCAATAATCCTAATTTTATTCAACCCTTTCCCGGCGGTTTGATCGACATAACTGAGCCCTGCACATTCGCGATTATCGTAAGGTTAAGGCACCCCACCTGCCGACCGGCATCAGGGTTTAAAATTAGTGCGCCAAAGTGCCGGGATGTAAGCAGAACCGCAGATCCGGCCTGGGCCGACCCAATCTTGACCGGCAGTGACCACGCCGGTTAATTTTGGACCGCCTGAGGGGACCGAGTGCCCCCATTACTGCTAATGGGCCATGGTATCCCCGGTATACATCTGTGCCATTGCAATAATATATCTATCACCTCCCCCTGATGCCCACGCCGCGCAATTATATCCAGGTCCTGTTTTTAATAGCAATGGGGATCGGCCCTTTCTGCTATGGCCAGCGGTCGGACCACCAACAGGCCGAGGATCTCCTGCTGGAGGTCCAGGGCCATCTGCAGGGCCTCGACCAATCGGCCCGGATTACCATCACCCAGACCAACCGCCGGGATTCGGTGCGGGTCAGGTATCTCCAATACTACCTCCACTACCCCCCGCCGGGTAACTCGATAGTCAAACAAACCCTGGTGGTAATGCTGCCCCCGGACAAGGCGGCCGGGCAGAAATACTGGTCCTGGCAGTTGACCGATGGGCGCCAGCGCCAGTGGATAGAGTTGGCAGCCAGCGGTAAAGTACGGGAAATCGCCCACCTCTCCGGAGTACGGAAAAAGATCTTCGATTTCAGCGATCTGGAAATCACTGCCGAGGATATCGCCCGGCATGATCACACAATCCAGCGTCGCGATACATTGGACGGCAGGGAGGTGACCGTCATCAAAAGCGTCATGCGGCACACTCGGCTGGGGCGCCGCCCGCCGGGCTATAAACTGCTGTGGATCGACCCGGCAGCGCGGCTGGTGTTGAAAGCCGAATTCTACAACAGTAAAGGGCGCTTATTGAAACGGATCGTGGTGGAGGAAACCGAAGTGGGGCCCAATGGCAATGAATTGCCGACGCTCATTCGTGTCCAGGACCTGCGCAAAAAAACCGAGACGGTACTGGCCCTCACCGACCTGCGCCTGGGCCTGGCGCTGGATAGCGCCCTGTTTTATCCCCCGGTTAAATAGGCGATCCGGCCCCGTCTACCCCGGCGGCCAACCCAGGGAGCGCCCCCCCATAACGTGAAAGTGCAGTTGGAAAACCGATTGCCCGGCGCTGGCGCCCGAGTTGACCACCACCCGGTAGCCGTCCGCGATTTCCTCCTGCTCGGCCAGCTTGGTAATCACCAGGTGGATGTGCCCGATGAGCGCCTGGTCATCGGGACCCAGGTCCTGCAGCCGGGCAATGGGCTTGCGCGGCACCACCAGGAAATGCACCGGGGCCACCGGGTTCACGTCCCGGAAGGCCACGCACAGGTCGTCCTCATGGATGATATCCGCCGGGATCTCTTTGTTGATTATCTTGGTGAAAATGGTGTCGCTCATGGTTCCCTCCAACTATAACAATTCCCGCAACGCCTCCGCCAGCCGCTCCAGGTCCTCTGTGGTGGTATAGGCCGGGACCGACACCCGCAATAAATTAAAACCCTGCCACCTCTTGACCGCAACTTCGATATTGTACCTAGTAAATAATTCCGCCTCCAGGCGTTCCGGATTCACCTGTGCCGGCAACAGCACCGCAAACATTTGGGCGATCCATTCCTCGGCCTGGGCGCACAGGGGCGGCTCGCCGATCAACGCTTGTAACTGCTCCCGGGCCTTCAGGGCCAATCGGTGACAGCGCCCCCGGACCTGCTCCCAGCCGTTATCCGCTATGAATTCCAGGGCGCTAGCCATGGTCAGGTAAGCCGACAGGTCCCGGGTACCGGTCCAGCCCAGGTAATCCTGGAACGTGGAGCCGCTGGGGTGATCGCTCTGGTAACCCCAACTGACCACCAACGGTTCCACCTGTGACTGCACTTCCGGCCGGGCGTAGAGGAAGGCCGCTCCCCTCGGGGTGCCCAGCCATTTATGGCCGTTGCCGGTGTAGAAATCTGCCCCTATAGCCTCCAGGTCCAGCTCAAGTTGCCCCGGCACGTGGGCCCCATCGATAACCGTCACGATGCCCGCCGCCCGGGCCCGGGTGCAGATAGCCGCTACCGGAAAGATCAGGGCGGTGGGCGAGGTGATATGGGACAGGCAGATCACCTTGGTCCGGTCGGTCACACCGCCCCAGAAGGTCTCCACAAAGTCGTCATGGGTACTCAGGGGCAGCGGCAGTTCCCGAGTGATGTAGTGGGCGCCGGTCTTAGCGGCGATAAAGCGCCAGGTGCGGTCGATGGCGCCGTACTCGTGATTGGAAGCCAGCACTTCGTCCCCCGGTTGCAATTTCAGGCTGCGGGCCACGATATTTATCCCGGTGGTGGCGTTGGGCACAAAGGCCAGGTTGGCCGGCGCGGTACCCAAATATTCAGCCAATGCCTGGCGTACCGGGGCCAGGTACTTATCCCGATTGCGCCACAGGTACTCCTCCGGCTGCCGTTCGATTCGCCGTTGCCAGGCCTGGTAGGCCTCAAACACCGGCCGGGGACAGGAGCCGAAGGCGCCATGATTGAGGAAAGTGATCCGGGGATCCAGTAAATATTGGGATCTGGGGAGCGCGGAATTACCGATGTCTATCTATTTCCCCCGATGGCAGCGTTAGCAGCCGTCCTTACCGGTGGCCTCCCCGATAGGATTGGCCGGTAGCGTGGACATTAACGATTCTTAAAGCCCGGCAACCGCCAGCCCAACGGCAGCAACAGGGCGGCCGCCACGATTTTCAGCGCAGCTCCGGGGAGAAATGGCAGCAGTCCGATTGCCAGCAGGCCCCCAGGGAGCTGCAAGACCGCCAGCCAGGCCAGGCCACATAGGAAAATAGCGCCAGTCCCGATGGTCATGGCCGCCAGGGTAGTGGCAAAATGCCGGTCCCAGCCTCGCTCGGCCAGGAAACCCACCGCCACGGCCGCCGGCACGAAACCTAACAAGTAGCCTCCGGTGGGTCCCAGCAGGATAGCGGGACCGGCGCCGCCCCCGGCAAAAACCGGCAAACCGGATAGACCTTCGGCTAAGTACAATAGCACCACCAAGCCGCCCCGCACAGAGCCCATCAGCGCCCCTACCAACAGCACCGCGAAGGTCTGCCCGGTAATGGGTACCGGACCGATGGGCAGCTGAACGGTCAGCTGGGCGCTCAATGCCAGCAACACCGATCCCCCGCACAGGAGTAGAAAATCGAATAGCAGGGCCGGGTGGCGGGCGGCCGGCCTCAAGGCATCGGCATAGGTCATTGAGGTCATTGCTTTGGTCTCCTGGTCAATAGCCGGCTTCCCGGTAAGGGAACGCCATGGTCTATCATCCTTCAAAGTAGATTCGGCTCAAGTTGAATTTAGACCGGCTGCCTGTGGAAGCCAACGGCTGATCGCCGCCGATCACCACGCCTCAGACCGGCTGCCAAGTTTACCCAGCCAACCGGTAGTACTTCTTCAGCAATACGATGGTTACGATAAAAAAGCAGTGAAATCTAAGCCTGCCTCCCGGCATATGACGAGCAAGGCGCGGTTGGCGGCCGGCATAGAAAACCACCCAAAATAGCTTCGGTACCTAAATATAAATTTTGCGGTGGGGAACTGCGGCCGTAAATTTGAAAAGCTACAGACGATTAGCGACAGGCATGGAACAGCTCACACTCAATATCACCGAGAGGTCCCGGTCACGTGTGATCGCCTCATCACCCCACGGATTTCAGATCGAATTAATGGAGTTCGTGGGCCAGGAGGATGTTCCGGCCCTGATAACCGTCTCCGAATCACTGGCCCAGGTGTACGGCGACTCCGCCAAGCTGACCAAGACCACCATTCGTAAGTACTTCAATTACCCCAAAACCATGCCTTTCGTGGCCCGCAACCACGGCGAGATCGTCGGGTATATCATCGGGGTACCGTTGGAATATTTCGCTCACGATCACTGGGCCAAATACGACCAAAATCTGGGGCGGGGTAATTCCCTGTATACCTACGCCTTTGTGATCCTGGCGAAATATCGCAAGAACGGCTACGCCCGGACATTGAAACGGGTCTACCTGAATTGGACCAAGAAGCACGGCTACAAATATGTCACCGGTCATGTAGTGGAAGGGATCGCCCGCACCTTCTCGCCAGTGACGGTGGTGGTCAAGCGTTTCACGAACTGGCACGGCTCAGGGATAACCTTCGAATACTACCGCAGGCCGATCCACGATGCCTCGGTGGGGCGCGGCTTTTAAGCGCCCATAAACAAGACCATTACAATTCAGCAGACTTAGAAGACGTAGCTGCCCAGGGACGCCGACTAGGGTTGACAGCTAATCTCTAAGGGAAGATAACGGCAGGTGAGCTAATTGACCCGCTTCAGCAATATGGGCAACAGATCAAAGAAAGCCTCTTGTTCTTTGGAGTGTTCCAGGTTTGCCTCCACCTGGATCAGCCCTTTGGATTGCTGGGCGGTCCCGTGTTGAAGTAGTGCCTTGGTGTCCGACGCGATGGTATCATCCCGAACCAGCTGTGATAGTAGGGCTGGATTCAAGCTGATACTGGCATAAAAATAGTCTATGCCCCACTCTATATTGAATATCGGTTTCTTCCGATAGTAGAAAGCGTGAAACCAACTGCGGCCTGCATCACTCCATTGGAGTTTTGGTGTGAGGTCCAGATCCACCAATTCGTCATACACCACTTCAAAGCGCCGGTAACGTGCCGGCCCGAGAAATACCTGCAACTCTTCCTTGGAGGGAACGGACTTGGCGTCGTGCAGAGGGTTTTTCGAAGCCATACTGAGCCTTAAGTTAAATTTACGCTAGTTCCCGAACAGGGCGTCTATATCGGCCTGCGACACCGAGTCATCCCTCCTGATTTGATCAGCATGGTCCAGCGCGTCTTCATCGCCCACATCCTGGGCGTAATTATCGACAATGGCCTTGACCAGCTTGTTCTTTTCGCCAATAGTCTGCAGTGCGTCAAAAAGCTTGCTCATCCGCAGCTGGATCGCCTCCACTATCTGGCCAGCCTGGCGCAAATGTTGGGCGGTGATGTCCTGGAACTGGAGGGCCATCTGGATGTCGGTGATCTTATCAGCCAGGGTACCGAGTTTTTCTTGAGTGGCGGCATCCAGATTACTGGAGTTTAAAGCTTCCAGATCGGCTGTGATCCCTTCCAGGTTATCCATGATGGTATTGGTGGCGTCTTCCGAAAGTGTCTCGGCGCTGGCAATGTTGTCCGATGCGTCCGGCATATACCGGGTTGAGTCCCGCAGGGAAAATTGGGCTTTGGCCAGGATCGGCATCAAATCGCTTAAAAAGGTGAATAATTCCTCCAGGAACGGACTGATCTCCCCCCCGAACTCGAACAATGATTCCATGCCCATAAGGGTCTTGAGCACCGTGCCGGTTTCCTTGCCCCGTGCTTTGCCTTTCTTTGATACGCTCACTTTAGAATCGCCTCCAACTTAGTTCTAAGTACCTCCGGGGTAAACGGTTTAATCACATAGCCGTTCACGCCCAGTTTCATTGCTTTTATCACATCATCCTTCATACCCCGCGTAGTGATCATCACTATGGGCAGAGTCTCATATTCGGGCATGGCCCGGATGTTTTTGACCAGATCGGCGCCGTTCATTTCCGGCATATTCCAATCCGTGACCAGTAGATCGATCGTCTTGCCCTCGATTTTATCCAGGGCGTCCACACCGTTCTCAGCCTCGATTATATCCGTGTACCCCAGCCGTTTCAGAGAATTAGCGATTATCCTCCGCATGGTGGGCGAATCTTCCACGAACAAAATTGTCTTAACTTCCATTTTGCTGAAAAACTCCTTATGCTACTAGCTTGTTTATCACCGCCGGCATTTGAGCCGCAGAGGTTACAATATCGGCAATCCCGGCGTCGACTACCGCTTTTGGCATCCCGTATACCACACACGATTCTTCATTCTGCGCTAAGATTGTGCCGTTGATCGCATTCAACGCCTTCAGCCCTTCAACCCCATCATGACCCATTCCGGTGAGGATTACCCCCAGTACCTGGGAGCCAAAGGTAGCCACAGCCGAGGAAAATAGCAAATCCACGGAAGGGAAATAAAGCAGGTCGTCTGGTTTTGTGGTCAGCTTAGCGAGCACTTGGGTACCATTCCGGTTGAGTACCAGATGCTGGCCTCCGCGGCCAATCAGTACTACCCCTTTGGTAAGCCGATCACCCGTCTCTGCCTCTTTCACCTGCAATGCCGAGGTGCGGTTGAGCCGATTGGCAAAGGCCTTGGTGAAGGCCTCGGGCATATGCTGGGCCACCACGATACCTACGGGAAAATCGGCCGGCAGGTTGTCCAGGATATACTGCACTACTGGTGGACCACCGGTGGAGACTCCGATGGCCACCATGGAATAATTCTTCTGCTTCAGCCCAGCTGGAATCACTACTCGATCTTCATCTGTAGCGGCCTGCATGGACGCTTTGCGATCCCGCCGGTGTTTCAAGGCCTCCAGAAAGGCACTTCTCTTGGTTGGATTATGCCGGACAATAGCCCGGATCTTTTTGAGCAGATCCTCCTTGATCTTGGTGATATCGATTGCCACGTAGGACTGGGTTTTAGCGATGAAATCCACAGCGCCTTTGTCCAGGGCCTCCAGTGTGGCTTCCGCGCCCTCGGTAGTAATGGAACTGACCATCAGGACCGGGGTCGGGCAATCACGCATAATCATCTCAAGAGCTTCCAGGCCGTTCATGCGGGGCATCTCGATGTCCATGGTCACGCAGTCGGGTTTGAGCTCCTTAACCATCTCGACGCCTTGTTCACCGTCCCGGGCCATCCCCACCACCTTGATGTCCGACTCCGATTCCACCATGATCTGGATCGCTTTGCGCATGAAAGCCGAATCGTCAACAATAACCAGTGTGATCAACTTATCAACCCAGACCCATCCGGTGCACTAGTTCCGGTACGTCCAGAATCAGGGTGATCTTTCCATCGCCACCAATGGTGCCACCGGCTATGCCGGGAATTCGCCCCAGCACCTGACCCAGCGGCTTGATTACGGCCTCCTCCTGTCCATTCAACCCGGTCACTACCAACGCGTAGCGGAATTCCGCCACGGACACCACCACGGCATAGTATTCCTGATCCTTTTTATCTTTGTCCACCGGCACTGAGAACCATTCGTCCAGGTAGAGCGTATTGATCACCGATTCCCGGAACCGGATGACCCACTTGTCCTCCACTTTAGTGAGGGCTGAGGTATCGAGCTTCACCGTCTCGATGATCGAACCGAAGGGGATAATATACTCCTCATCCCAAACCGCCACTTTTAGCCCGGTGACGATTGCCAGGGTCAACGGCAGCTTGATGACGATCTTGGAGCCTTGGCCCACCTTGGTTTCGATATCAATCGCTCCGTTCAGCTTCTTGATGTTGGTGGAAACCACATCCATTCCCACCCCGCGTCCGGAGACATCGGTGACCTTGGCTGCCGTGCTGAATCCGGGCCGGAAAATCAGGTTAAGCTTGTCACGGTAGGACATGGATTCGGCTTCCATGGTGCTGATGGTTCCCTTTTCCAGCGCCTTTGCCACCAGTTTCTCCGCATCCATCCCGGCGCCGTCGTCCGACACCTCGATTATAATATGGTTGCCCGCATGGGAGGCGCTGAGGGTTATGGTGCCGGTCTCCGGCTTGCCCATGGCCTTGCGTATTTCCGGCGTTTCGATCCCATGGTCCGCGGCGTTGCGCACCAGGTGCAACAGCGGATCGTTGATGGCCTCGATCACCGACCGATCCAGTTCTGTCTCCTCCCCGATAAGCACTAACTCCATCTGCTTGCCATTGTCCCGGGCCAGGTCTCGTATTACCCGCGGGAATTTTCGGAACACATTGCTGATGGGCAGCATCCTCATCTGCATCACGGCCTCTTGGATTTCCGTCGTAATCCGGCCCAGCGAATTATTAACCTGGTCCAGGTTATCCATGGAAGTATCGGCGGTCTTCACCGCAGCCAGGGTGGAATAGGCCTGTCCCAGCTGATTGCGGCTGAGTACCAATTCTCCCGCCAGGTTCATCAGATTCTCCAGCCTTTCCATGTCAACACGGATAGTCTGGCCTCCGGCCGCCGCCTTCCCACCCTTAGCGGCTCCATCGCCTTGCTTTTTCAAGACGGCAGCGCTGGTAACCTCACCATGAATCAGGGCGGCCAGGTCTTCCAACAGGGTTGAGTTATCAGCGTCACGTAATTCCGCCTGCTCCCGGCCCTCGTCCAAAACCTCATGCAGCCAGTGCAGCACCTCAACCAGGACTACATTCCCTTCCGCTGAGGGCAGCAGTTTGCCTTTCTCGACGGCCACCAGGAATTGATGGGTGTAATCCATCAGTGTTGCTATGGTAGGGAGTTGGTTTTCGGAGCATAAGAGCTGCAGTTCCGAGAACTGTTGCGCCAGCTGGCCGGCATTCTCTTCGGTGATTTGCTGGTCGGCGCCGGCCAGTTCGGTCTCAATCTTGCTAAGAAAGCCATCCAATCTTTGGACACAAACTTCGTTTTTATCGGCTTGACCGTTGCCGGTTCCGTCCCCTTCAGCCTCAGGGGCGCCATCAGTAGCAATCGCCTCCGCATCGGCCGCGGCAGTCTCGCCGTTAGTCGCCGCCGCTTCTTCAGCCTCGGCAGCCTTCGCTTTGCCATCGGCCGCGGCGCCGTCACCCATAGAGGCTTGCAGCTTCGCTATCAGCGGATCGATTTCGTAAACCTTCTCCTCCCGCTCCTTGACATCATTGATAAACTGGGCGAACCAATCACTGCTGGCCAGCAGATTATCAATGATGGCTCCGGAGGGCTGCAACTTGCCGTTGCGCAGCTGGTTGAGCAAGTCCTCAGCCACATGTGCCAGGTCCTTGGCCTGGGTAAACCCCAGGAAACCGCAAGTGCCCTTGAATGTGTGGAAGGCCCGGAAAATCCGGTTCACCAGCTCCTCGTCCGGATCAGACTCCAGATGCACCAGGTCTTCGTTGACCGCCTCCAGTAATTCTATAGTCTCGATGATGAACTCATCGAGAACTTCTTCCATTCCCACTAGATTATCGTAGACACTCATGTCTTAGTCTCCCTCTGATTGTCCATCGTCGCCGAGACCGGTTTCCTCGACCGGCGCCTTGCAGGCCGGGCACTGATCCCCTTACGGCAATTACTCAGCCCTATGGCTGGAGCGTTTGCCATGTTCCCATAGTAACGATAAACAGATGGTTTCACTAGACCGGTTTCTTTTTAATATCCAAAAATTTGGATACTGGATACTCAATATTCTTGGCATCGAAAG
>JADFMC010000247.1 GCA_022564085.1 Fidelibacterota bacterium
TGCCGGCTGTCGCCTGAGGCCAGGACAAAGCTGGAAGGGGTGGGAGTCAGCCAGGGTTGATCGGCGACCACGATGTACTGGGTTGGGCCGCTCCCGGCGGGGTTGGCCACCATTATGCTCCCGCTGCTGCCCCTGACTCCTAGGTCTACCCTCGGGGTGAAAATGGGTGGTGCGGGTACGTCCACGCTCACTGGTATCACCGAACTGCCGGAAAGGGTTCCGGTGAAGTCGATGGTCACATGGGCCGTGTGCCGGCCAACCGCCAGGCCGGTGCGGTCTACCGAGAGGGTGATGTCCTGGCTGTTTCCCAACTCCAGGGCAAAACTGGAGTGGCTAGCCGCGAGCCACGGTTGATTGGTGGTGACGACATACTGTAGCTCATCACCACCGGGCGGAGTGGTCACCGTTATGGTGCCGGTGGTGCCGGTGGCGCCTAGATCCAGTCTCGGGCTGACAACCGGGGAGAACAGCGGTGGCGGTGGCGGTGGCGGTACTTCCACCGCCACCGTGACCACAGAACTGCCCGAAATAGCCCCGCTGAACGCGATGGTTACCAGGCCGGTGTGAAGGCCGACTGCCAGGATCTGACGGTCTACCGACAGCGTGACGCCCTGGCTGGCCCCTGGCGCCAATAGGAAAGTGCTGGGTGTGGCGGTCAGCCAGGCCTGGTGAGTCGTGACGGTGTACTGCAATGGAGTGCCTTCGGGTGGGTTTGCCACAATGGTGGTGCCGTTGGCGGCGGTGGCCCCGAGGTCCAGCGACGAACCGACGATGGGTGAAGCCATGGGAGCGGCGGCTGGCCCCGGTACCTCCATCGATACCGTGACCACCGAGCTACCCGAGATCAGGCCTGTAAAGGAGATGGTCGCCATGCCAGTGTAGATCCCGGCCTCCAAGCCTGATCGGTCCACTGAGAGAGTGACGGGCAAGCTAACTCCGGGACTCAAGGCGAAGCTGTTGGGTGAAGCTGTTAGCCAGTCCTGATCCGTGGTGACGGTGTAGTCCAAAGGTGTACCGTCGGCTGGATTGGCCACGGTAATCGTCCTGACAGTACTGGCGGTCCCCAAATCCAAGTGAGCGCTGGCGCTAGGCGGAGGAGGCGCCGGCGCCACGTGCAGACTCGCCGACAGACGGTCAATCCGCACCTCATAATCACCCGCCCTCAGGTCGAGGTTGAACGTCACCGGAACCGATCCCTCGGGAAGGACCTCTATGGTTTGGCTGGCGTGGACCCGGCCGTTCACCCAAATGGCAGCGTTGAAGTTACCCGCAGTGGCCCCTAGGTTAGTCACCTGGGCCCGCACCGTTACATGCTGCCCTTCCCGGACCTCGACAGGGTCAATGCTCAGGTCGTCCACCCGGAATTGCAGCGGTAGCACGCTGGAGCTACCAGAGATAGCCCATAGCGAGAACCCCGGTGGTGTGAATGTGTAGTAGACCCGGTCCTCATCCTCCCGGACTCGCTTTGCGTTGAAGATTGCCCAGGTCTGTTGGTCTTCGTCGTACCGGCTGAAGCGGACCGACCATGGGTGAATGTCATTGGCCTCCATCCAGCTTTTCTCGACGAAGAACGTGACGTGGGCAGCCAGTAGGTCTGAATCCTCAAAATGCTGGGGCGTAAGGCGGACATACGCACTATGCACCTGACCGGCTGGCAAGGACGGCACACCGGGCGGCAACTCGGCAACTAGGGTGACCTCAACATGAGCGCCTTGCGTCTCTTCTGAGAACCTAGCTAAGATGCGCTCGACAGGCGGGGGCGAACCGACCTCTTGCCAAAAATCTCCGGAAGACGGGTCTATTCCTTCTATGGGGGCGTTTTCTGGGATGAAGGTCTCGACCTGCATCTCGGCGCCCAAGGCAGCCAGCATGCCCGGCTCGGCCACAATTCCGGCTCCCAAAGCAGCCTGGATTGCGCCGGCATCGGTCTTGGCCGCCTCTACCACAGCCTGGCTTATGGCGGTTGCGTCGGCAATAATGGCCCCGGCAACAGCATTACCGATGGCCGCGGCGTCGATTCTAGCTGCCTCCACCAGTGTCTGTCCGATGGTCTCAGGGTCGATCTTAGCCGCCTCGGCCAAAACCCTGCCCGTCACCCCCGCGTCGAACTTGGCAGCCTCGGTAATCAACTGCCCGGCCACCGTAGCGTCGATGCCGGTGGCGTCCACCACCAACTGTCCGATCCTCCTTGAATCGATTGCGCCGGCCCACACCACCATTGCTCCGGATGAGCGGGGGTCGATCCTTGTTGAATTCACCACTACATTTGCGATGAGCGCTTCATCGGCCCGGACTGCCTCCGCCAGGGCCTGGCCTGTCGATATCGGGTCGGCCAAGGCGGCATTGGCAATCACTTGGCCGGTGGTCTCGGTGTCGATCCTGGCGGCCTGCACCAGGGCCTGCGCCGCGGCCAGAGCGTCGACGCTGGCTGCCTCGGCCAACTGATTTCCTGCAGCGGACGGGTCCTCCCGTGCGGTAGTCACGAGCCGGGTCCCGGCTTCGCCGCCCTGGCTCAGGATGTCCTCGGCCAACGTAAAGGTAGACACGCTGCCGCCAACCCCGGCCGCAACCGCGGCAGGCGCATCCAGCGGCGTAGGTGTAGACGCAGGGGCAGCGGTCGGCGCAGGCGTAGGCGCCGTGGTCGGTGTAGGCCTAGGCGCAGAGACCGGCGCAGGCGTAGGCGCGATGGTCGGTGTGGGCGTAGGCGCAGAGACCGGCGCAGGCGTAGGCGTCGGAGCCTCCCGAAAGCTGGTTACAACAGAGTCCCCCATGGAGGCGCCATCTATGCGCGGCAGGTCTAGGGTAACCGAATCTGCCAGAGCCGTACCGGTTGAAATCCCAATGCCAACCGTGGCCAGGATCGTGTCAAGTAGTCCACCATCGTCGGTAACCAACCTGCCGAAGAGGGAGTCGACAGACTCCTGGATGGCGGCGGCGTCGGAGGGAGTAAACCCCAGCGCGGCAGCAATGGACGCCTGAATACTGGCGCCATCAGTCCGGGGAATCCCCAGGGCGGCGGCAGTGGACTCCCCCAGGTTGGCCACGTCACTAAACAGCTTGCCAGAGACATATGCGACTGACTCCAGGAGGGCAGCCGTATCGGTGCGAAGGAATCCAGTGGCGAGGGACTCCTGGAGACCGGTGGCGTCGAAGCGGGCAAACCCCAGAGCGGCGGCAAGGGACTCCCCCAGACCGGCCGTGTCGGTACGGGGGAACCGTACAGCGGAGGCAATGGACTCTTGGACGGTAGAGACATCTGAACGAGGGAATCCAAGCGCGGCGGCCATGGACTCACCTACGCCGGCCGCGTCGGCGCGGAAGAACCCGCTGATGATGGACTCCTGGAGGGAGGCGGCGTCTGAATGGGAGACCCCCAATACAGCAGCAATAGACTCCTGGAGGGTAGCGATGTCCGAGCGAGGGAACCCCAAC
Organism: Fidelibacterota bacterium; assembly: GCA_022564085.1. GTDB lineage: Bacteria > Fidelibacterota > Marinisomatia > SCGC-AAA003-L08 > TS1B11 > JACZSB01. The sequence continues at coordinate 3,433 of JADFMC010000247.1, forward strand.
GCGGCGGAAAGCGACTCAGCCAGGCTGGCCGCGTCGCTAACCACCTTGCCAAGGAGGGATTCGA
>JADFMC010000248.1 GCA_022564085.1 Fidelibacterota bacterium
GACGGGCTGCGGGTCAGATCCACGCTGGTCCCGGCGAGTCGGTCAAATTTATAGAGCCGCACATCATCTTCTTCGTCTTCCACAATAAATTCCCCGGTATAAGTCATCAGATAAAGCGCATTAACATTGGATGCCGGTAATGCCAACACGCTCCGCTCCTGCCGCACAGGGTAACCAGTCGGCGTAATAACATCCCAGTTGGCGCCACCATCATCCGAAATGTAGACCCCAGCTGCCTGCTGCGGAGCGGCTGTGCTGACCGGGGAGTAGTTGATGACCGCGTAGACATAGCCATCGGCATCAACGGCCACATCCGAGTAGCTGTGATCGTTGGGGGTGTTGCCCAGCACACCGGTAAACGTGACGCCGCCATCGGTAGAGCGATACACGCCGTAATTGTTGGTGGCAATAAACACGTCTCCCGTGGTCGGGCTGACCACCACACGCATCACCATGTCAAATTTCGTATCCCAGCTAGAGGGATCAGCCGCCGACTGTATCAGCACCCAGTTGTCACCGCCATCGGTAGATTTGTATATACCCGCGCCAAAGTAGGAACTACCCGCATTGACATTATCAAATGTACTACCTCTGAATTCTCCGGTTACGGCATACCATATGTCTGTCGAACCGGTGCGCGTATCCTGGGCGATGGAGGTAATGCTCAGCACTTGATTCGGATCGCTCTTCAGGACCCAGGTCGCTCCGCCATCCGTGGACTTCCAGAGGCCTCCGGATACGCCTCCCACAATGACCACTTGGGAATTGGTCACATCAATCGCCAGTGCCCGCGTCCGGCCACCCACATCGGTAGGCCCGGCTTCTTTCCACGTGAACATCGTATCCAGCCCCGCCGAACCCTGCGCCTTGGCCAGCCCTTTAAGGCGAGCGGCAAATTCCAGCTCCCCCTGCCGGATACCCCTGGGGATTTGGCCGGTTGCGGGATCCCGTAACATGCGCTGAAAGTATTCCAGCCGTGCCCGTTTGGCTTTGGCCGGACTTTTTCTGGACGACGTCGATACAATTTTGCGGCGGTGTGGTTTTTCGTTTTCGTGCGCCAGATATAGTTTGGCCTGCCATAATACAGCGACGGCCAACAGCGAAAAAACTGCGATCATACCAACCCGGTTAACTTTGCCTTTGCTCATTGTTCAGACTCCTTTATGTTTGGCACATCCGTGGTGAGGGAGGTGACGCGCCAATTGAACAGCTTTGTCGCGCCATCGGGAATGATTTGATAAGATAAGCTGACTTGCCAGTCTCCCTGGGGGTTTTTGCTCCGCAATTGGATGAGCTCTTCTTCGGTCAGGCGATAAGAAAATATTGCCTTGATCAGGGTTCCTCCAGGCAGGATGGGGGTCCCCGCTCCATATGAGGTTACCACCACCACCTTGAAGAGGCCGGTCACACCACTGCCGTACGGTTCAATCCCAATCCAGTTTGCCACCACCTGCGCTGTTTGCGGCGCTGGAGATCTTTTGGGCTCTCGCTTGGGGAGTTCAACTCTCTGGTCCACCAACGGCTCCACCTTTTTCTCCGCGGCACAGCCTGGAAGGTTGAACGCCGCAAACACTCCGATTATAGCGGTAAGAAAATATTGTTTGAACTGCACGGCGAGCAAATTAGCACCCTGATGAGGGACGGGCCAGACAAAGGTGGCTGCCCAGCGCTCCATCCGGTAACCCCCGAACCCAGGGGGCAGCAGCCTCTTCACTATAATGAAGGGGCCAGGGCTGGGGTGGCAAGTAGGATCGTGGCCGTTAATGCGATTACTATGGTGGCTGTCATCGACTCAGTCTAATGTGAATGATGACAATGCAGGTCTTCATACCAGATGGAAGTTTAGAAGCAAGATCTAAGAGACCCACGTCTCGTTTCCAAGGTTTTATTGACTCTCTTTCTGAACCGTACCGGCGAAGTCTCGAAATAGTCACCATTGGTAAAAATGTACTCCGCCGAAGGCGGTGGCCTACCCCGTTTCCCTGCATTAAAATGTCAATTACCGATGGGGGAGTACATGGACTAAACCCAACTTGCTGTGGAGCCTAATCCACCCCGATTCGCTATGCTCTCTGGACACATTGTGTCGCTGGGCCTCAGTGTATTCGGAGATGACACTAATGGCGCGCCTTAGGTGGAACCTGTCCCGCTGTGCGTAGCATAGCTAGAGGAAGAGCCACGATAAAGCCCCGGTGGGGTCTGGGGCTTTAGATCTCCTGGTTTCTAGTTTATCCTGCGACTGTGCTCAGTGTGAATTGACGTGAGATCTTTCATAGGTCAGCAGCCGGGCGATATTCCTGCTGTTGGGCAATATCCAACAATCATCCAACGGCCCAAGCAATAGTCAGCCAGGCCAGTAGAAACATCAGGCCACCCACCGGTGTCGCTTTGCCCGGCCTGTGGTGAGCCCCTCACTTTCCGCAGGATATACTCTATCGCAGTGCCTGGGACAGACCTATCCCCCGCCAACGGCCTGCCCGGCCAGGGCGGGGTTCATGGCAAGTCCTTCGTCAGGCTCAGGGCAAGCCTTGATGGACTTGGCGAACTCCGGAGCCACCGGTTGGCCGATATAGATACCGGCAGGCACGTTAAGCATCGGCCTGCGGCTCCCAATCCCTACGGGGATCATAAAGCCTACGAGACGGCAGGCGCCATTCGTGTTACCGGAGGGGCGCTGAAACTGGTTCAGGCTATGGCAATTGTGCTGGGAATGAGGGGTATGTCGCCGTCCCAACTCAACGTCCTAGTATATGCGTTGCCCTCCAGGTCATCGAACAGCAGGGGCATGAGCGGATGCTCAATGGCTATAGCGCTCTCTTCGATTTCCAGGTTACGTTCGGCCACATAGGTAGTTTGTGCGCTCCCGTGGACCAATACTCTATACCAGGGCGCGTCCTTCGGTGGCCGGCTCCTGGCGACCTGCTCATACCAGGCAGCAGTGCCCTTGAACGCTACGTCGGCTCCAAATATGACGCCTTTATAATCAAACATTTTGTGGCTCACCACCTGTCCGATCTTGAATTTCATCTTTTTCTTTCCACTTGGATATCCACTTATTTCAGCAGCGCCTTATCGATGATCGGGTGCTTAATACTTGCACGAGGCGCAACTTCAAAAGGCCGGCTGTATGGGAGAAACAAGATCCCATCGCCCCGGGGATGCAACTATGATTGCTCCCACTCCGCCGGCGTCAGCGTCTTCATCGAGAGGGCGTGCACCTTGCCTCCCATAAGATCACCCACGGCCGCGTAGACCAGGCGATGGCGCTGAACCAACGGCAGGCCATCGAACTCAGCCGAAACAATGGTTGCGGTAAAGTGCCCGCCTCCCTGGGCTTCCAGCAGCTTGGGGCCCTGGAGGTGATCTTTATGAAGGTGGGAATCGTCCACAATTTGGAGCACGGCGGGTGTCAGGGCGTCAGTGATACGGTCCTGGAGGATGCTCGCGGTGGAAATTGCATCAGGTTGGTCGTGTGGTGTCATGTCCATGT
>JADFMC010000249.1 GCA_022564085.1 Fidelibacterota bacterium
GTTGGCGGCATCATAGTCCTGGGCAACTGCTATCCATACCGCCAGCTCCAGCCAGCCGTAATGCGGCGGTGGCGTCCAGAAGAAGCTGACGGTCGCGTTTGCGCCGGGGCTCAATAGATCAATATCGGCTACCTCGTTCCCATCGGCTAACAGCCGACCGCCGGAGGCCTCCAGTCCGGCATTGGACACGAAGGCAGTTATTTCGAAGCGCCCGGCAGCGGCATCGAATGTTCCAGTAAGGCTATCCAGCGCCAGATCGATCACCTCCCCGGCCACCGAATTGGGAGCCCCCGGAGTGCCGTGCAACTGCCGGCTGTGACGCCAATTCCCCTCCCGGTTGTCGCCAGTGAGAATGACTTTCTCCAGAGAGATACCGGACGGTGTCTGCGGGAATGGTGTATAGTCCAGTTGGTCGATAACAACGGAGTAGGGATCGGTCAGGGTCACCTGATCGCCGCTGTTGTTGAGGATCGGAAAACCCGCCGGCGTCACCAGGGCGATTCCGGCCGGCCAGCCACTTTGGGAGGTGGAATCCGATGCCAGGACCAGGTATCCACCGGGAATCAAGTAGTACTCCGGTAAGGTAGCACCTTTGGTTTGATCCCATAACTCCCACTGCTTGAGATTGATGACGCTCCCCGAGGGATTGAATACCTCCACCCATTCCGGGTCCATCGACAGGGGCCGGTACATGATCTCACTGATCCGCACCACCGCAGCAGTTACCGGGCCAGCCACGGAATTGATATTTCCAGGGGTACCCAGTGGCTGGAGACTGGAGCGCCAGTTACCGGGCGTGTCGCATTCGCCCAGCAGGACCTTCTCCAGGGTGAAACCTTCCGCCGACGCTTCAGCCCACCCCATCCGGTCAACGATGGTTCCGGTGCTGTCCCGGAGAAACAGGCTGTCGGCGCTGTTAGCCAGGCCGTTACCGATGGAATTATCGTCTACAAACAGTATGTGAGTCCCCGGTGGCAGCAGCCCGGCGTAGGCGCCGCTGTCGGGGGAGTAATCACCCTCGAAGATCACGGCATATTCCCCCGGCCACAGGATGAGGCTATCGCTAGATAGCTCATCGGTGGAGTTCAGGTCACCCAGCCGCCAGCCGGTTAGATCCACCGGCTCATCGCTGATGTTGGTCAGCTCCACGAACTCGTTGGGGCTGTCGGTCCCCTGGGGGTCGATCATTACTTCGGAGATCACCACCGGACCACATAGTCCCAGGGTTGCCAGTAACAGTGGAATCTGAGCCAGCAGAACCGATTCCTTTCAGCCGGTTAGTCTCATGGGAGGATCAAGGTACTACCGCAGGGCTGGACGGGCAAGCGCTGAATCGGGTGGTTGTGGGAGATCAACCGTTAGGGTTAATTTACCGCTGCTCATGGATCAACCAGAGTCGTATCAGAAATTCGGCGAGTTCCTGGCCGTTACGTGGCAGGATGGACACGAATCATTGCTATCACAAGAGAGTTTGCGGCGGGCCTGCCCCTGCGCGAACTGTCGCGGCGAACCGGACCTGTTGGGAAGACGCCTCATGCCGGCCGATAAGCCGGACCTCACCGCCGACAGCTACCGTTTGTCCGGGCTGAAAGCGGTAGGGCACTACGCCTGGCAACTGTTATGGGCTGATGGCCATTCCACCGGTATCTATACTTACGATTATCTCCGCCGTCTCTGTGATTGCGATATATGCCTGGAAAAAGAAGGCTCCGGCGACTAAGCGCCCCGAGCCAATTTCCCCGCGCAGGTACTAGACAAGCCCCATAGAAGTTTGTACCTTCAAGGCCTCGGTTAGACCCTTAATAGAAGCCGAATACAAACTGTTCATGAACCAAACCATTCACAGCAGATCAGCGCTGGCCGGATGCCAACCGGATGACGGATGGCCCCACCGGTGGGGAATGATCACTCGGCGGTTGGCCTGTATTCTGGGTTTATTAGCCGTCACCGGTCTTACGGCCCAGGAGCCGATCGATACAAACGCCGTTATCGCGGGTGAATCACTCCTGGAAGAGGTTTACGAAGATCGCATTTTATTATTGCAGGACACGTTATTCCTACGACAGGAGCAGTTGGAAGCGGCCAACTTCACCCGGCGTCAGCTGGAACAGAGCGTGGCCGGTTTGACCGACACTCTGGGCCAAGTCCAGGCTGAGTTGCAACAGGCGGCCGACAGCCTTTCCCATATAGGGATCCTGTACGACCGGGCTGCGGCCGACAACCGCCGGCACATCGTGCAACTCAGTGTCTTAAGTGATTCCCTGGCCGACAGTTTTCACCGTGGGCGGGAACTCCGGGCGCGTTACGACTCGCTGGTGGTTCTCGATGATTCCGTTATGGTATTGCTGGGGCAGGCCCAATCCGACTTGCTGGTAGCCGACAGCCTGGAACGCGCTTTCACCGATACGGTAGCGGCCCTGAAGGTCATGCTACAAGGCTTGGAAGGGAAATTATTCGCTAACCAGGAAGGCCTTTCGGGCATGTACGAGCAGCTGAAAAACGCCATGATGGCGGTCGATGAGGAAGTCATTGACTCCACCACCGATGCCCAGTACTTGGCGCACCTGCGGGTAATGACGGATTATAAAGTCAAGAGCCGGGGATTCACCCGCCTGTTCAGCGGCGCCGGCGGCGAAGAGCTGGCCCGCTACAAGCTGGACGAATTCCGCCAATATCTGCGCTGGTCTGAATTACGGGGCCATACACCCGAGGCGTTGAACCTGCTGGCCGAACACTACTATGCCCAGAATGACCGGGTGCGGGGAGCGCTGACTTATCTGAAAACCGTATTCCTTTATTCCGACTCCGAGGCCGGGCTGCACGCCAGGGGACAGATTGAGGAGCAGCTGGGCAAAAATGACGAGATCGGCCGGCTCTATTACGATGTAGCGCTCAACTCCGACTCCATGAACGTGGGGGATGAATACTTTTACCGTTACTTACACTTCCTGGACTACATCCGCACGCTGCAGCACATAGATGCACGCCACTATTTTATAGCTGAAACGCAGCAATTCCTGGCCCTGTATCCTTCTGTTTTCCAGGCGGACCGGCTGCACATGTGGGTCGCCCAAACCTATCATGCTTTAGGTGAATTCCATACGGAGATTCTAACTTATATGAAGATTCGGTCAATGTACCCCGAAAGTGAGTACCGTCCCCAGGTCACGTTTGCCCTGGCCAAAGTAACCGCCTCCGACCTGGAGATGCATGAGCTTGGCGCCCAGCGGTACGATGACTTCCTGGTGGAATTTCCGGATAACGAGCGGGCGCCCGCCGCATTGATGGCCCAAGCCCGGCTGTACGAGACCGAGCTGAAACGCCCTAAAATGGCCGCCGACCTTTACCGCCACCTGGCAGATACATACGAGGCCGATCCTTTAGCTCCGGCCGCTTTATTCGGTTTTGCCAACCTGCTGCGTAACAAGCTGGCTTCGCCGGCCGGCGCCTTAGCCGTCTATGAATAAATCCTC
>JADFMC010000009.1 GCA_022564085.1 Fidelibacterota bacterium
CTCACTACTTTCATGTCCTCCGCCCCGGCCATGCCGCTGGTATTGGAAAAATCCGGAGCGGTGGAAGAATTCCGTAAATTGATCGGCGCCACCGATCCCGCAGAGGCGGAAAAAGGGACGATCCGCAAGGATTTCGCTAAAAATAAGGGCGAAAATGCGGTGCACGGCTCCGATTCGGACGAAAACGCTCAGAAAGAGGTTGCATTCTTTTTCGCACAGTCGGATATTTTAGGTAACTTCTAGTATCCAACAGGACCTATAACCTATGCGCCAAACCAAGTTTCTACTAGTTTTGCTGTTGCTGATCTGGTCGGGCTGTCAATACCTGCCCTGGGGCAAGAACGACGCCAAGCCCATCTTTATCGGTGAGCCGGAGACCATTATCGTTCAGCCGCCGGAGGACGCTTTCGACGTCACCTACCGCTGGTCGATCATCGATCTGCCCGACGAGAGCCTCCTGGTGCCGGACTTTTCCTCTTCATCCAACGTGTTCACCTTTACCGCCGATGTGGAGGGTGAATTCGCTTTTGCGGTGTCCGTGGAATCGTACGGCGAGGACTTAGACGAGCACGTCATGCGGTTCCGTGCCATGGAGGATACATCCATAGTGCCACGACAGGGGGCAGAGGCACTCACCGAGGCGGCCACCCCCCCACCGGTCGTAGTAACGCCGGTACCGATACCAGCGGTGATTAAGCAACCTGTGCCGGCGGTGACAATCATGCCGGTGCCCACGCCACCGTCGCCGGCTGCCAAGCCCAAGGCCACCCGGGCCAAGGCCAAACCCCGGCGTAAAGTTGACAAGGACGCCGTAGCTGGTCATTACACCGTCCAGGTGAGCAGTTGGAAAACGGCCAAACAGGCGCAATACATTCGCCAGTCCCTGGTGAATCAGGGCTACGATGCCTATATTCAGCGCGTTTGGCTGGAGAACCGCCAGGAGGTCTGGTGGCGCGTACGTGTCGGTGATTTCAAATCTATTCAGGCCGCTAAGAAAATGCGTGACGAACTGTTACCAATCCATACCGCCACCTGGGTGGATAACGTGCGCAAGGAGCACCTGGAGCAGGCCCAGTAGATAGCGGACACGGGCCTGGCGGACGGCGAGCCGACCGATTCTGAGGGCCGCGACCGTGGCTTACCACCCGGGATTGGGCCTCTGGGCCTGGATGTAAGCAGACAGCCATACCCACCTCTGATCCGCCAGCTGGCGGAGTGATCGCCCTAACGCCGTGGCGGACCCCGGCCGGGTCTAAATGGCTATTGTACCCAGTGGAGCGAAGTTTTAATTTCAACGCCCATGAAAATTAACCTGGGTGATTTGCAAGGCGAAAGTGGGTCCCGGTGTTATCAGGAAACCCTTTCGGACCTTGGCCTGGAGGCCCTGGGGGATTCCAGCGCAGCGGTCGTAATCAATCTGGATCGGCGCGAGCAGGGCGATGACCTATTCCTGAGTGGAAAGGTGTGCACCACGCTCACCTTATCCTGTGACCGCTGTTTGGCTGCAGCCCAACTGCCGGTGGAAGGTAAGCTCGCCCTCTGGCTGCTGGCAGCAGAGCGGCCCGAACTGGACCCTGAGGAGCAGGATCTGATCGTATTGGCGCCCGGTCAGCGCGAAGTGGATATCTCCGGCCTCCTGATCGAGAGCATCAAGCTGGCGATACCGCCCAAAGTGCTCTGTCGAACCGATTGCCGGGGCCTGTGCCCCAACTGTGGCGCCGATCTGAATCAGGGACAGTGCGGCTGTGATAATATGGAAATAGACGATCGCTGGTCGGCGCTCGTGGAAATCAGGCAAGAATTGGAAGGTAATTAGACTGCCATGGCTCACCCAAAAAGGAAGCAATCCCGCAGCCGCTCCCGCAAGCGGCGCACCCATTGGAAACTGACTGCGGCGCAGCTCACCGACTGTGCCCAGTGCGGCCAGCCCAAACTGTCACACCGCGTCTGCCCCAACTGCGGGTACTATGGCGGACGTCCGGTCATTTCGCCACAGCAAACCTAACCGGCCGTCTCCAATGCGTATAGCCCTGGACGCAATGGGCGGAGACCACGGCCCGGAGCAAACCGTCAAAGGGGCAGTGGAATTCCTGCGGGAGGTGGCCGACCGTGACGTGGGCGTCATCCTGGTGGGCGACCGGGCGGCCCTGGAGACGGAGGCCGCTCGCCACAACTACGATTCCGACCGGCTGGAGATCAAACATGCCAGCCAATTGGTAAGCCTGGACGAAAGGCCCTCCCGGATCGTTAAAACCAAACCGGATTCATCTCTGGTCCGGGCGGTGCAGCTGGTAAAGGAAGGTACCGCCCAAGGGATAGTCAGTGCCGGCAGCACCGGCGCATTGCTGTCCGCTTCACTGTTCCTGCTCGACCGCATACCTGGCGTGCGGCGGCCAGCCATCTGTACGTGGTTCCCTTCCGCCAAAGGGGGCTTTTTACTGTGCGACGTAGGCGCCAATGTCAATGTACGGGCCACGGACTTGGTCCAATTCGCCATCATGGCCCGGGCCTACTGCCAACACCAGCTAAACCATCCTAACCCCCGTATCGGGCTGGTGAATATCGGTACGGAGGCCAGTAAAGGGAATGAGGTGACCGTCAAAGCCTACCAGCTGCTATCGGTCCAGGTGGACAATTTTGTAGGCAACATCGAGGCCCGGGACCTGTTTGAAGGCCACGCCGATGTGGTCGTCTGTGACGGTTTCGTGGGCAACATCCTGCTCAAGTTTACCGAAGGGCTGGTCCAACACCTATACGGCTGGGCCCGGCAGACGGTCCGGCGGCACTGGACCTCGCAATTAGCCCTTCCCCTGCTGCGACCGGCGCTGGTAGATTTGACCCAACAATTGGACTATGCTGAGACCGGCGGCTCGCCCTTGTTGGGGCTCAATGGGGTCTCCATAGTCAGCCACGGTTTATCCAGCGCTAAAGCCATTAAGAACGCCTTGAAAACCGCACATCGCTGTGTGACGGAGGAGCTGATCAGCAGTATTACCAAGGGGATTACCGACCATCATAACCGTTTTGAGGAGCACAATGCCGTCAAAGAATCGTAGGACCGCCCGGATCAGCGCCGTGGGCAGCTACCTGCCCGAAAAAATACTTACCAACGCCGACCTGGAGCAGATGATGGAGACCAGCGACGAGTGGATCCGCAGCCGCACCGGGATTATCGAGCGGCATATCGTCGCCGAGGGCGAAACCAGTTCCGATATGGCCACCCGGGCCGCGCAGCAGATCATGGCCAACCGCGATCTGGATCCGGATGAGATCGACTGCATCATCGTGGCCACCGTGACCCCGGACATGTTGTTCCCGGCCACCGCTTGCCTGGTACAACGAAATCTCGGTGCCGGCCGGGCCTGGGGCTTCGACCTGATGGCGGCTTGTTCCGGGTTCCTCTACGCGTTGGATATCGGGGCCCGGATGGTGGAATCGGGCCGGTATAAATACATACTGATCATCGGGGTGGACGCCATGAGCACCATCATGGATTATGAGGACCGCACCACATCCATACTGTTCGGGGACGGCGCCGGAGCGGTACTGCTTGAGCCTTGCGAAGACGGCAGCGAGGGGATCATTGATTCCGTCATGCGCAGCGATGGCTCCGGCGGCCAGTACCTGTACATGAAAGCCGGCGGCAGTCTGCACCCCGCCAGCGCCGAGACCGTGGCCAACCGCGAGCATTTCCTACGCCAGGACGGCCGGGTCGTGTACAAGCAAGCGATTAAATGGATGGCCGACGTGAGTTCCGAAGTGGCCAAACGTAACGGGCTATCCGGCCAAGATATCAAACTGTTCATTCCTCATCAGGCCAATAAGCGCATCGTGGACGCCTGTGCCAAGCGCATGGGACTCACCGAGGAACAAGTGCTGGTGAATATCGACCGCTACGGCAACACCACCGCCGCCACTATCCCCCTGGGCATGGCCGATGCGGTTCGCGATGGGAGGCTTGCTCAAGGCGATAAGGTGATCATCGCGGCCTTCGGGGCCGGCTTCACCTGGGGCGCTATGTATATCAAGTGGAGCCAGGTCCACTGAGCGGGGCTATATTCCTGTTTCCCGGCCAGGGCAGCCAGACGGTCGGTATGGGCCGTGATCTCTACGAGACATTTCCCATTGCGCGGGAACTCTACGATCAGGCGGTTGAAATCTTGGGCTTCGACTTGCGGCGGATATCATTCGAGGGACCGGAAGAGGAACTCAAGCAGACCCAGGTTACCCAGCCGGCCTTGTTCGTGCACAGCGTAGCCCTGGAAATGCTGGCGAGAGAGAGGGGCTTGGAGCCCCAGGCCACGGCCGGCCATAGTCTGGGCGAATTCTGTGCGGTGGTTTCCGCCCGGGCCCTCGATTTCGCCGACGCCCTGCTGGTGGTGAAGGCCCGGGGCGAGGAAATGGCGTTGGCCGGTGAACGTACCCCCGGCGCCATGGCCGCCCTGCTGGGAGCGGACCCAGGCCAGGTGGACCGCATTTGCTCCGAGGCCGCATCAGCCGGCGTGGTGGTGCCGGCCAACCTCAACGCCCCCGGCCAGATAGTGCTATCCGGCGATGCGACCGCCATTGATAAAGCCGTGGAAACGGCTAAAAAAATGGGGATCCGGCGGGCTATTAAACTAAATGTCTCCGGAGCGTTTCATTCACCACTGATGGCTCCCGCCCGGCGGGCCCTGGCGGCGGCGCTGGACCGGGCCACTTTCCGGGACCCCCAGGTACCGGTGTATCAGAACGTCACGGCCCGGGCCGTACGCTCGGCCGGTGAAATCAAGTCCAACCTGCTCAGCCAGCTGGAAAAGCCGGTGCTGTGGGAAGCGACTATCAGGCAAATGTGGGCCGATGGTTTTAGCGAATATCGCGAAGTGGGGGCCGGTAAAATTTTACAGGGGCTTAATCGCAGAATCCTACCGGATGCGGTTACGGCGGGCCTAAGTTCGGCCCTGGATTTGAATCAATTAAATGTTTCAGCTTAAGGATAAAGTGGCGCTGGTCACCGGCGCATCACGGGGTATTGGCCGAGCCATCAGTCTGGCCCTCAGCGCAGCCGGCGCGGCGGTAGCTTTAATCAGCCGCACAAAAGATATGCTGGCAGAGGTCCAGGCGGAAATCACCCGCCGGGGAGGCCGCGCAGAGGTGTATCCCTGTGATATCCAGGACGCGGTGAAAGTGGCCGAGACGGTCAAAGCAGTAGCGCTGGAGATGGGTGGTTTGCATATCCTGGTGAACAATGCCGGCGTGACCCGGGACAACTTGATAATGCGGATGAGTGCCGCTGATTGGGCGGCCCCGCTGAACACCAACCTCACCGGCGCCTTCAACTGCCTCAAGGCTGTGACTCGCCCGATGATGAAACAGCGCTGGGGCCGGATCATCAATATCACGTCGGTGGTCGGTGTGACCGGTAATGCCGGCCAGGCTAACTATGCCGCCTCCAAGGCCGGGCTGATTGGCCTGACCAAGTCGGCGGCTAAGGAACTGGCGAGCAGGGGCATCACCGTGAACGCTGTCGCCCCGGGCTACATTACTACCGATATGACTGCCGGCCTGACCGAAGAAATAAAACTTAAAATGACCGAGTCCATCCCTCTCGGTCGACTGGGTACGCCCGATGATATCGCTCCCGCAGTGGTCTTCCTGGCCAGCGAGGAAGCGGGCTATATCTCCGGACAGACCCTGTTAGTTGATGGTGGGATGGTAATGTAATGGAGGAAACGAATGTCTGACATATCCACAAAAATTTATGAGTTGATCGCCGATAAACTGGGTGTGGAACTCTCGAAGATCAGCAAGGACGCCAAGTTCGTGGAGGACCTGGGCGCCGATTCTCTGGACACGGTGGAGCTGATTATGCAACTCGAAGATGAATTCAACCTGGAAATTCCCGACGAAGAGGCCGAGAAATTGACCACCGTCGGCCTGGTTATCGACTACATCAGCAGCCACACCTCCTAAACACCTAATTGGACTAATTGTCATGAGACGCATTGTAGTCACCGGCATGGGCGCCGTAACCCCTATCGGCAACACAGTGGCGGAGTACGAGGACGGCCTTTATTCGGGGCGTAACGGCATCGGGCCGATCACGCACTTCGATACCAGCGAATTCACCTGCCGCCTGGCGGGCGAGATCAAGGGTCTTGACCCCACCACCGTGGTGGACCGTAAAGACATGACGAGAATGGACCAGTTCACCGTGCTGGCAATGGTGGCGGCGGATGAAGCCCTGGCTCAGTCCCGCCTTTTGGAGAACGTCGACCTCGACCGGGTGGGCGTGATAATCGGCACCGGGACCGGCGGCATGGGCACCTTCGAGGAACAGCATGCGCGGTTGCTTAAAGGGGGACCGCGCCGGGTCAGTCCCTTCTTCGTGCCCATGTTGATTTCCGATATTGCAGCCGGGCAGGTTTCGATCCGCTACGGTTTGAAGGGCCCCAATTACTGCGTGATCTCAGCCTGCGCCACCGCCAGTACCGCCATCGGCGATGCTTTCCGGATGCTATTGTATGGTGATGCGGATGCGATCGTGGCCGGGGGAACTGAAGCCTCTATCCTGCCGATGGCCATCGCCGGGTTCGCCAACATGCGGGCCCTGTCGCGCAATCCGGATCCGGCAACCGCCTGCCGCCCGTTCGACAGTGAGCGCGACGGCTTCGTTATGGGCGAGGGAGCAGGCATGCTTATCCTGGAGGAATTGGAGCACGCCCTCCGGCGGGAGGCCCCGATCCTGGCAGAGCTGGTAGGCTATGGCGCCACCGCCGATGCCTTCCATATCACCGCCCCGGCCGAGGGTGGCGAAGGGGCCGTGCGAGCCATGCGGATAGCCATCAAGGATGGGAATGCCCAGCCCGAAGAGGTGGGTTATATCAACGCCCATGGCACCTCCACTCAAGCTAACGACAAGAATGAGACCCAGGCCATCAAGACAGTCTTCGGGGCCCATGCCCAAGACCTGATCGTCAGCTCCACTAAGTCGATGACCGGGCATCTGCTGGGCGCGGCCGGGGCCATCGAAGCCATCGCCTGCATATTCGCGCTGCGGCGGCAGGAGATCCCACCGACCATCAATTTCCAGACGCCGGACCCGGAATGCGACCTGAATTATTCGCCCAATACCGCCACCAAACACACCTTCGAGTACGCCCTGTCCAATACCTTCGGTTTCGGGGGGCATAACGCTGTGCTGTTGATGCGGCGTTACGACCACTCCTGAGCCGTGGCACTCCCGGCGTGGCTGCGACGCCTGGTAAACCGGCGACCTCGGCACCCGCATAATAAGCTCGAAGACCGGCTGGGATATATATTTCGTGACCCGCGGTTATTGCAAACCGCCCTCACCCATCGTAGCGTCACCGATCATTCGCGGCAAAACTTTGAACGTCTTGAATTCCTGGGAGACGCGGTCCTCAGTCACGTTGTATCGGTCCACCTCTACATCCACTTCCAGGATGCCACCGAAGGCGACCTGACCATGCGCCGCTCAGCGCTGGTCAACAAAGACCTGCTGTCGAAGGTCGGCCAGGACATGGGGCTGCATCGGTTCATCTTAGTAGATAGCGGCGTCAATCTTAAAGATCCAAAGGTGCGGCGAAATCTCTCCGGGGACGTTTTTGAAGCCCTGGTCGGGGCTCTATACCTGGACGGCGGGATGCCGGCCGCCGATAGGTTCATACGGCGCTATATTTTAAAGCGAGCCCGGACCGGGCAACAAATCGAGAATAGCAAGGGGCGGTTGATTGAAGTCTGCCACCGCCAGGATTTAGGCCATCCCAAGTTTCAGTTGTTACGCACCAAGGGCCCGGAACACGATAAGAAGTTCGTGGTACGCGTCAAAATCGGCTCACGGACCTTTCAGAGCGCCCAGGCGGACACAAAAAAGGCCGCTGAGCAGGAAGCGGCCGGGCTGGCGCTGAAGGCTTTGGAACGGGAAGGGGAATAGTTTCTAGTTTCTAGTTTCTAGTTTCGAGTTTCAGTCGGTAGTCGTCCGCAGCCAACAATACAAAAATCCCTCACCCAATATCCACTCCCGCCGTTGGCGAGGTCCCATCGAGTATCGAGCCCTGGCGCTTACTGTTTGCTGATTTCGGCGTGAATCTTCTTTATTTTATCCCGGATGACCGCCGCCGTCTCGTACTCTTCATCAAGCACCGCCCGGGCCAGCTGCTCTTCCAGCTGCTTTAGGTAATCCTGGGACTGTTGGGGCGAGACTTCCTCGGCGGGATTATCCGAAGGGGACACCGTCGATTCGGTCAATTCCTGCACGGACGCTTCTTCCATCACCGCCTCGGTGACGTAGATCGGAGCACCCACCCGCAGCGCCAATGCGATGGCGTCGCTGGGACGGGAGTCCACTTCGCCGCTACCCGATTCGCTGGCCAGGCTGATCTTGGAGAAAAAGGTACCATCGGTCAGGCTTGAGATCAGCACCTCGCGGATTTCAATGTTCAGCTCCTCTAAGATATTGCAGAATAGATCATGGGTCATGGGCCTGGGCATCTGCACCTCTTCCAACGCCAGGGCGATGGACTGGGCCTCGAAACTACCCACGATCACCGGCAAGTAGCGGCTGCCCCCCGATTCCTTCAGCAAGACCGCATAGCCCTTGCTGGGGGGATAAAATGATATCTTTTCTACCTGAACCTGAATCATGTCAGCACGCAATATACTCCCAACTGAAAAACCTTGTCAAGCAAACCCTCATCCGAAATTTCCTCTATCCTCAATTCTGTGACATTTCTTGCTTTAGTCTGATCAGGATCTCGATTTCCGAGGGGTCCTTGCCTCCCAGTAGCGCTGCATAATACGAAATCCAATCCACCTGGTGCAACAGAGTTAAGTTGCGCTGAACCAGGGTCTCGCCCCGGCCTTCCAGTACGATTTCACCAGGTTGCCGGCCCCCAATTCCCAGGAGCTCGCTAGTGAGCCGCCGCCGCAGACCCACCCGGGCGTGGTCTTCCCGGTCTACCAGCCACACCAGCAGCGGATCGCCCTGATCCTTAAGGCGCTCGTTCAACCCAACAATTTCGTTGTGGTTTAGTTCCGGGAGCAGCTGCTGGGTCGCTAAAATCTTGCCGTTCTCCGCCAGCTGTCCCCGTAACCGCAGCGCCAGGGTTTCGGTGGTACCCGTCGAGCCGTAGATCACCGGCAGCACCCCCAGCAGTCGCTTCGCAATGGCCGGATTGGGGTTATCCTGGTGCTCGTGATCAGCCCAAAGCGAACCGTCTGTGGACATCAGCTCGGCGCCGGCCGCCAAATCGTCCAGCACCGACCGGGGCAACAGCTTCAAGCTTACCAGCGCGGCACAGGTGGCCGCCACTAAATAACCGATAGCCGCCCGCGGCTGCATTCCTCCGGGAATTTCCAGCCGGTCCCAACCGCTCGACTCCGCCAGACTGGCCAGCCGTCCCCCGCTGGTTAGCGCCACCACCCGGCAGCCCCTCTCCGCCGCCTGACCGGTAGCCGCCAGGGTCTCTTCGGTATTGCCCGAGTATGAGGAGGCCAGCACCAGCGTCTGCTCGCCCACCCAGTTGGGGATGCTGTAGCCCCGCAGCACCACCAGGGGCCGTGTTGCCAGCCGGTCCATCCAGACTCGCACCAGGTCGCCGCCGATAGCGGAGCCTCCCATCCCAATAAACAGAACCTGCTCGAAATCCTGGTCCGGCGACCGGGGCATCCATGACGAGTAGCGGTCCAGGATAGCGGTAATCTGCCCGGGACAGCCGCGAATTGCCGCCCTCATATCGCTATGATCATAACGCTGGATCAGCTGCTCCAAGGCATTTTCCATTAACTTGTCACGGATCTGGGGATATCCCGTTAAACAGCCTAATTCTTCCTGTTCAACACCAGCTGGCTGAATGCCACCAACGATTGCTTGCGCTCCCCCAGGATGTTCAGTTCGTCCAGCGCTTGGGCGATGGTATCTTTCACTACCCCTTCGGCTTGCGCTTGGATACCATTTTGCTGCAACAGGTCCCGCAAAACATCCATTCCCGCCTCCAGGTCGCCCTTGGCCAGCTCCAGGGCCCCTTGCACCTCCTCCCGGGCCACGTCCAGGGCGGCCACTACCAGGTAGGTCTTCTTGTCCGCTAGCAAGTCGCTACCCAGGCTTTTGCCCATGGTACCGGAATCGGAGAATAGTTCCAGCAGATCATCCTGGATCTGGAAGGCCCGTCCCAGCAATTGGCCGAAGCGGCGCACGCTATCCACTTGGGCCGGTTCGCTCCCGGCCGCCAGGGCGCCCAGCTCCGCGGCCAGACCGAGCATGTAGCCGGTCTTCAGGTCTATCATGGTGCGATATTCCTCCAACGACACATCCGACCGGGATTCAAATTCCTTATCCAGGGCCTGACCTTCACAGACCGCCAGGGCGCCCTTAGTGAACGCCTGGCTCATGGCTGTCACGGCCACCGATGATCGTTGCAGCTCCCCCAGGGCATTAATGAACATGGCGTCCCCGGTGAGAATGGCTACGCCCTCATCCCAGCGGGTGTGTACCGTGGGCTGGCCGTGCCGGGTGCGGTCCTGGTCCATCACATCGTCGTGCACCAATGTAAAATTGTGCAGGATTTCCACTGCCACCGCGGCATGCAGGGCCCTATCGTCCCGGGTGCCCAGCGCCTCGGCGGTGATCATGGTCAGGATCGGCCTCAGCCGTTTGCCGCCGCCGGTGAGGACATAGTTGATCGGCTCGGCCAGCAGCCGGGGACCGTGGGGATAAACCTCCACCAGCCGGCGGTCGATCCGCTCCCGGAGCGTTGACAGATATTCAGGTGAGATGGTCATCCCGCCAGCTTGATCTGGCCGAACTCGCGCAGCTTGCCGGTCACCAATGATTTGATCTCCTCCAGCCGTTCAGGACTACGGGCTTCGAAGCGGCAGACAATCACCGCCTGGGTATTGGAAGCTCGCACCAGGCCCCAACCGTCACCAAATTTGATGCGCACCCCGTCAATGTCGATACATTCGTACCGGGACTTAAAGTATTCCTCCGCGGCTCGGGCGATCTTGAACTTCTCCTCATCGGTGGGGCATTCCAGGCGCATCTCGGGCGTGCTGTGATAAGTGGGCACCTGCGCCGCCAGTTCGGCCAACGATCTGCTCGTCCGGGACAGCAGCCGCGCCAGCCGCAGGGAAACATAAATAGCGTCGTCATAGCCAAAGTACTCGTCCGCGAAGAAAATATGGCCGCTCATCTCGCCGGCAAACCCAACTTGCAGCTCCCGCATCTTTTCCTTAATCAGGCTGTGACCCGTTTTCCACATCACCGGGACGGCCCCGTGCCGCAGGATCTCCTCTTCCAGGGCCTGGGAACATTTCACATCGAATATGACGGCCTCGCCCGGCCGGGCTACCTCCTCGAGAAACAAGCACATGAGGGTGTCGGCCCAGATAATGTTCCCCTGGTTGTCCACCACCCCGATCCGATCGGCGTCGCCGTCATAGGCCACACCTAAGTCGTAATTCCCGGTTTTCATCTCGGCGATCAGGTCCTGGAGGTTTTTTTCCTCGGTGGGATCGGGATGGTGGTTGGGGAACGTGCCATCCACGGTGCAAAACAGCTCCGTAAGCTCCACGCCCATCCGGCGGAAAATCTCCGGCGCTGCCAGAACGGCGGCGGCATTGCCGCAGTCCATGACCACCTTCAGCGGCCGTTCCAGGGTAATCTTCTCCTCCAGCATGTCCACATACGGTTTCAGCACGTCGACCTCCTCCAGCCGGCCGGTCCCGGTTTCGAAGTCCCGCTCCAGGATGAGCTCTTTTAACACCTGTATCTCCCGGCCGTATACCGCCCCTCTGGGCTCGGTGAGTTTGAAACCGTTATACTCGGGCGGGTTATGGCTGCCGGTAATCTGCACCGCCCCGGCCACGTCCAAATGGTGCAGGCTGAAATAGTTAGCCGGTGTGGGCAGTATGCCGATATCCTGCACGTCCACCCCGGTGCTCAGCAGCCCTACCGCGAAATTCTCCTTCAGCCCGGGCGTGGTCAGCCGGATGTCACCACTGAGGGTCACCGCTGAGCCGCCCCGGCGCAAGATGTAAGTCCCGAACGCCCGGCCCAGGTCCCGCACCACCTCAGGCGGAAAATCGGTCTCCACCACCCCCCGGATATCGTATTCGCGAAATATGTAATCCTTCATTGGCCTTTTCCTTGTCCACCACCCGCACCGGCCGGGGTGAGGTGGCCCAACACCACCGGTTCACGGGCGCCGGTCACTCCCGGCAGGTTACCCGCCAGTCGTTGCACATGGGCCACCGCCAGCGCCGCCATCAATAACGCCTCCTTGTGATCGGGATCTATACCTGTTTCCCGGGTATCGGCTATCTGCCAGCCGGGCAATTCCGCTCTCAAATCGCTCATCAGGATGGGATGGTGTATCCCGCCCCCGCTGGTGATCAGCATATTCAGCGACTTGTGAAATTTAACGAATTCCCTGATGGCGAAAGCGACCGATTTAGCCGTTAGAGCCACCAGGGTGCGCAGCAGGTCCGCCGGGGCGAGCTGGTGCCGTTCCATCACCGCCGCCACCAATTCCTGCCCAAACTCATCCCGCCCGGTAGACTTGGGTGGCTTCCGGCGGATGAAGGGATGCGCCAGCAACTCGGCCAGCAGCGCCGGTTGCACGACTCCGTTGCTGCTATACTGGCCGTCCAGGTCCATGGGCATATCAAACAGCAACCGGGCGGCCTCGTCGATCAATCCCATGCCGGGGCCAGTGTCAAAACCGATAACCTGCTCGCGGTCCCCGCCGGGCGGGATAGCGGTGATATTGGCCACGCCCCCCAGGTTAAGGGTCGCTAGGCCCCCCTCGCGGGAGCGCCATATCTGCCAGTCCAGCCAGGGCATCAGGGGCGCACCGTTACCGCCGGCCGCCAGGTCAGCCTCCCGGAAGCCGGCAATCACCGGGGCTCCCAGGGCCAGCGCCAGCGGGGCCACACTGCCCAGCTGCAGGGTGAAGGCCCCATCCCGGTGCGCCACCGTCTGGCCGTGGCAGCCCACCAGGTCCACCGGCCGCCCGGCCAAAAAGTTGGTCGCCACCTGGGCATAGGTCTCCCCCAGCCGGAAATGTAGCGACGCCAGCTGCTCGCTGTCGCCGGTGAGGCCTTTGGCAATCGCCTGCTTGGTATCCGGATCGAATGGAAAGGTATTGCTATCCAGCACCTCGAACTCGAAACGGCGCTCCGTAAGGATGATGCGCGCCAGGCTGGCGTCCACCCCGTCCATGGAGGTGCCCGACATGAGCCCCAGCACCTGTAGCGGCTGCTCGGCTAGCGACAGAGTCAATCCCCCGCTTCCAGCACCTGCCGCAAGTCGCCCTGCCCTGCTTCCAGCCGGCGGCGGGCAGCAGTCAGGGACTCATCCCTGTGATGCATCACCAGGGCCGCCTTCACATCTCCCTGGGCCGCTTGCAGCAGTTTATAGGCCGCCTCGAAGTCCCGGCCGGTGATTTCGGCAACGATGCGGCTGCCCCGTTCCCACAGTTTGTCATTGAGGGCCTTTAAATCGACCATCAGGTTGCCGTAGGTTTTGTGCAGCTTCACCATGGCGGTGGTGGAGATCATGTTGAGCACCAGCTTGGTGGCGGTGCCGGCTTTCATGCGGGTGGACCCGGTGATCACCTCCGGCCCCACTACCACCGGGATGATCACATCGGCCCGCGCCTCCAGGCCGGACTCGGAGGTGCAGACCAGGAAACCGGTGAATGCTCCCCGCTGGCGGGCCAGTTCCAGGGCGCCGTGAACAAAGGGGGTGGTGCCCCCGGTGGCGATACCCAGCACGCAATCGTTGGGGCCGGGATTGAGGGCCGCCAGTGCTATGGACCCGTCTTCCGGGCGATCTTCGGCGCCTTCAATGGAACTGGTGAGCGCGGGACGGCCTCCGGCGATCAGCCCCACCACCATCTCCGGCGCCACCGAAAAAGTTGGGGGACATTCGGCGGCGTCCAACACCCCCAGCCGGCCGCTGGTGCCTGCCCCCACGTAGATCAGACGCCCCCCGGCCAACAGGGCCTTCGCCACCCGCTCCACAAATTGCTCGATGCGGGGGATGGCCCCCTTAACCGCCGCAGCTATGGTGGCGTCCTCCGCATTGATCAGCTCCAGGATTTCCCGCACGGACAGCCGGTCCAGTTCCGAGGATCGGGGATTGCGCTGCTCAGTGATCAGATGGCCGCGGGGCCGGGGTAATACCATGGTTATTGTGCTTTACGATCTGGGCGTTTCTGCCAGGGGCGAGGTTTGCTTAAATTGGACCTATGCCATTTCAACTGCTCTTGATTTTACTATGGAACGCTCACGAGGATGAAAGTTAATCTGTACGCCTTGCGCCTCCTGCTGAGGCCGGACTGACAGGTCCATGCTGGAATTGACCCTGGCCCTGCTGGGAGTGGGCCTCTCGGCCTTCTTCTCCGCGTCCGAGCTGGCCTACATCACCGCCAACCCGTTGCAGCTGGAAGTCTGGCGCAAGCAACAGCGGCGCGGGGCGGCCCAGGCACTCACACTATTGGACGACCCCGACGGTTTCCTGATCACCGTCCTGGTGGGGACCACCATATCCAATATATTCGCCACCAGCTTCGCCACCATCTACTTGATCGGTCAGGGCTGGCATCCTGCGGTGGTGCTGCTGGTAATAACCATCGTGATCCTGTTTTTTGGTGAAATCCTGCCAAAGTCCATTTCGGTTGAGCAGCCCAATCGTCACCTGCGATTGGTGGCGCCATTGCACATACTGGGGCGTTGGGTGCTGCTGCCGGTCATCGCACCGTTAAAAAAGCTGAGCGACCTGTTCCTGCCTAAGGCGGAGACCTCAACCGGACCGAACCAGCCCCAGCGGCCGGAGCGGGAGGACTTGAAGATCCTTTTCACCAGCCCCAAAGACGCAGGGGTAATCCAGAAGAGCGAACAGGATTTGATCACCCAGGTTTTCGAATTCGGCGAGACCCCCGTATCACGGGCCATGACCCCCCGTATCGACATCGTGGCCGTGCCTGAGCAGGAAGGGCTCGACGGGGTAATCCAGGCCTTGATTGAGTCGGGCAACTCCAAACTGCCGGTCTACCGCGATTCCCTGGATAATATTATTGGGGTGGTCTACCTGTACGACCTTTTCAAGGAGCCGGCCGACCTGCAATCAATCATCAAGCCGGTGGTCATGGTGCCCGATTCCAACACCACCGCGGATGTCCTCAAGGAATTGCAGCGGAGCCAACGCTCAATCGCCATCGTCCTGGATGAATACGGGGGCACCGCCGGGCTGGTGACGCTGGAGGACCTGTTTGAGGAACTGTTCGGCGAGTTCGAGGACGAGTTTGACGTGCAGGGCGAAGAGGCGTCCCGGTTACCGGACGGTTCCGTTCTGGCCCGGGGCAAGGCCCGGGTGGAAGACCTTAACCGCCGCTTCGGCCTGGGGTTGCCAACCGGGGATTATGAAACCGTTGCCGGCTATCTGACCGCCACCCTGGGACGCATCCCCTACATGGGAGAGCGGATATATTTACCCAGCGGCGTCTATACGATTAAGAAATCGACCCCGAGGCGCATAGAGCAGCTCCAGATCCGTCCCGGCTCCGACGCCGGCTCCGCCCGTTGAAAGCCCCGCCCACGGAGGGTTCAGCTAGCTGAATCGAGGTCCTTCTCGGGGTCCCGGCCAAACTTCCACACCACCAACCCCAACAGCGCCAGCGACAGCAGGTTGCCCAGGTAGGGGTTGAAACCGAATCCCGCCGGCAGGTAGCCTACCAGAATGGTCACCCCCGCCACCGTCAGGCCGTAGGGCAACTGGGTGCGAACGTGGTCGATATGGTCAGCGCCCGAGGCGATGGAGGACATGACGGTGGTGTCGGAAATAGGCGAGCAGTGGTCGCCGAAAATTGAGCCTGACAGGATCGCGCCCAGGCTGCCCAGGAAAAT
>JADFMC010000250.1 GCA_022564085.1 Fidelibacterota bacterium
TGAGGCCAGCAAAAATATTACCAGCCCCTCACTGCGCTACACCCTCTGGCAGCAGGCCGCCCCGCCGGTGGAC
This sequence comes from Fidelibacterota bacterium, assembly GCA_022564085.1. GTDB lineage: Bacteria > Fidelibacterota > Marinisomatia > SCGC-AAA003-L08 > TS1B11 > JACZSB01. The sequence continues at coordinate 74 of JADFMC010000250.1, forward strand.
AAAAGTCTGAATGACCGCCGGAAACTGGCCTGGTGGAACCCGTTTAACGAATGGCCGGTCAAGGAGATTTGGCCCCAGCGGGAGACTTCCGTCACCGCTAATAACCAGACCACCACTATCCTGGTGCTGGATGCCTTCTTTGAGAGATTCGAAGTAGAAGCGGTCAACGATTCCCTGTGGGGCGGCATCACCTACCAGTTGATGTCCAGTGACTACGACCAGTCCAAGACGAAGTTCTTCGAAATCTGGCTCCGGGGCGAATATGGCGAGCTGCACATTGACATAGGCGCCATCAGCGAAGACATTAACGGTAACGGCAAAACCGATACGGAAGACCAACCTATCGCCGGCCTTAGAGAGGGCAACGGGAGACTGGATGCCGGTGAGGATGTGGGGCTGGATGGCTGCCCCGATGCCTACGAGGATGGTATGGGAGGATGCCTGGCCTACGATGCCCAAGGGAACAATGACTATTGGGATTTCGATAATGATGGTGAAGTTGATGAAAAGGAAAGAGCCCGGGCGGATGACGACGGCGATGGCCAGGTTGATGAGGACGGCGTCTACGATGAAAATTGGGCCGGCGATGGCCGCCAGGACTTGTCGGAACGAGCACCGCTGGCCGATCCCAACGATCCCAACGGCGACAACTGGGCTCGCACCGAGAGCAACTACTACAACGACAACATAAATGGCACCGAGGGCAACAGCGCCACGCCTGAGGGCAGCTACCCCGATTCTGAGGACCTGGATGGCAATGGCACTTCCTTCATCGACGACACAAACGATTACTTCAGTTTCAGTTTCCGGCTGGAAGAGGATCATCCCGACGCTGACCTGGTGGCCGGCGAGACCCGGCGGAACACTGGCGCCCTCACCGGTTGGCGGCTGTTCCGCATCCCGCTGGTGGACTTCCAGGCCGGCGCGGGGATGATCCCCAGTTGGAATGACGTCAAGCAGCTGCGCATCTGGGTGGACGGGAATTCCCTGGCTGAATCGCCGTCGCGGAGGCAATCCGTTACCGCCCGCATCGAGATCGCCAAGATCGAGCTGGTAGGCAACGAATGGGAAGAGATCGGTATCGCACCCATCAACTCCGATAAGTATGATGATGCCGATTCACTGATAACCCTGGTGGTGACTGTGGCCAACACCGAAGACAATGACGATTACCAGTCGCCGCCGGGCATACAGGGAGAGTACGACCGCTTGAATGACATCCGGTTGCGGGAGCAATCGCTGGTGATGGATTTTAGGGCCGGAATCAAGCCGGGATTCAAAGGGAGCATCAGCAAATCCATCAGCCAACAGCGCGGCTCGTTCCTGGTCTATGGCACCATGGATATGTTCATCCACGGCCAGGCTGAAGACGCCATGATGGACCAGGATTCTACCGTCGTATGGTTCTTCCTGCGGTTGGGACGGGTGGCCCAGAACGGAGAGTTTTACTACGAGGTACGCCAACCGGTCTACCCCGGCTGGGACGACCGTAATCACATCCATATCGACATGGAGGAGATCGCCGGTTTGAAGCTCCGGGATCAGCCCGATGACTGGGAGCTGGTGGATGGCGATTCCATCCCCAAGTATAACCTCGACGGCATGGAAGTACTCATCCGGGGCGATCCCTCTCTGGAGCGCATTGAGACCTATACCGCCGGCGTGATCAATAAACACCCCACCCTGCCTATTCGCGGCCAGGTGATGATAGATGAACTGCGCCTGTCGAACGTGCGCCGGGAGCGGGGTATGGCCCTGCGGGTCAGCGGCGCCCTGAACTTCGCCGACCTGCTTACAACCAGCATTAATTACTCGCGGAAAGATGCCGATTTCCACACTATCCAGCAACGGGTTACCACCAATCCGGTTACCATCGAGACGATCAAAGCTGATGCTAAATTCAGCCCCGACCGATTCCTGCCCCGCAGCTGGAGGGTACAGCTCCCCATCAGTCTGGGGTACAGCCGCAGCATTCGATCGCCCAAATATTTTAGCGGCCGGGATGTCCTGGCGGGGGGTCTGCGGGACGCTCCTGAGGAAATACAAAGAATCAGCCGGCAGATTAACCTGAAGACCAGTTTCGCCAAGTCCAGCCGCAGCCGGTTCTGGCTGATGCGCCAGACCCTGGACCGGCTCACGGGTGGCGTGGCCTACGCCCGCAAACAGACCTCATCAGAACTGGAGCTGCGAAACATAACTCGGAGTATTTCTGGTCAGGCGGCCTATCCCATCAAATTCAGCGATGAAAACTACCTGGAGCCTTTCCATAAGCTGGCCTCTATCCCCTGGTTAGGGGCCAAAATAAGTGATACACGGATTTACTATTCCCCTTCAAATTTGAATTTCTCCACTAATATTGCCGAGACCCAATCAAACCGAACCACCCGGGATACCTTGGGGACCACGACGCAGAACTACACCCTCAGCCTGAAACGCGCAATAAACGCCAGTTACCGGCTGACTGACCGTTTGAACACCAGTTACAGCTGGACCGCCAACAACGCCCTGGACCACCTCCGGTATTCAAAATTGGAGGCGCTGAAGACCCTGGATATGGGCTACCCCTTGCAGCTTGGTGAGCAATACTCCGCCAACTTTGACCCGACCATATTTTCTTGGTTCAGTCCCAAGCTGAACTATCAGGCCCGGTATTCCTGGAACAAGAACCGCCCCATTATCGACCCCACAAGCGGTGGGCGAGTATCCAACCAGAGACGCCTCAGCGGCACGGTGAACCTGCAGCTCAAGAACCTGGTGGAGATCTTCTACACCGCGGAATCCAAGGGCCGGGCCAGTGGCCGTTCGCGGCGGCGGCGCAGTTCCGGTCAGACTAAAGCTGATGATCAAAAAAAGCTATTGGAAGTCAACAATCCACTGGTCAAGGGGGTACTCAAGCAAATTCATGCCGTGCTCAGTAAGGTCAATCCCATAGCCTTGAACTACGCCTACGGGCGCTCGGTCGCTGAGCCGGCGGTGATTGGTCAGCCCGATTTAAGCTACCGCCTGGGGCTGGTCACTACAACCGGGCTGCCCATCGATTCCACCATCAACGGCTTCGCTACCTTGACCCGTAACCGCGACATGTCCGTGCGTACCGGTTTCTCTATTGGCAAGTCGGTAACTGTCAGTTTATCCCACAGCCGCAAATGGACCTCCAGCCAGGGGTCCAACGCCACTACCGAATCGCGGACCATCGACTTCCTGGTGCTATCGGACGGGGAAGAAGTGGGCCTGCCATTTTTTAACTGGAGCTTGCGCTGGTCTAATCTGGAAAAACTGCCGCTACTTAAAAAAATACCCTGGCGCGTGAGTCTTGACCATTCCTACAATGGAAGCAGGTCGAGCAACAAGCAGGGAGACCGGGTGAGCAACGACACAGACCGCATGCAGTTT
>JADFMC010000251.1 GCA_022564085.1 Fidelibacterota bacterium
AAAAGATGGGAAAAAAGGCGATTCTCTTCGTGATGACTGACGATACGAAAAACTGTGACGATGTGGCGGAATACCTGGAAGGGCGTTATCCGGACCTGAAAGACGCGGTGTTGGTGATTCACACGAAGAACAACGGCGAAATTTCTGAGGCGGCCAGCGGTAAGAGTAGGGAAGAGCTAGAAAAGCTGCGCAAGCTGGCCAACGACATCGACTCTGCAGAAAGCCCTTTCAAGGCCATCGTGTCGGTGTTGGTTCTAAAAGAAGGTTGGGACGTTCGTAACGTAACAACCATCGTAGGCCTGCGACCCTACGCAGCGCAGAGCAATATCTTGCCCGAGCAGACGCTAGGGCGCGGATTGCGGCGCATGTACCCCGGTTCGGGAATCGAAGAATACGTCAGTGTCGTGGGCACGGATGCGTTCATGGAATTTGTCGAATCGATCCAGGCGGAAGGTGTGGAACTGGAACGCAAACCGATGGGCGAAGGCACCAAGCCCAATACGCCGCTGATTATTGAGGTCGATAATGAGAATGAAAAGAAGGACATCGACGCGCTTGATATTGAAATCCCGGTGTTGACGCCGCGTATCTATCGCGAATACAAGAATCTCGCTGACCTGGATACGAGCGCGTTTGGACATCAGATCGTAACTTATCAGCAGTTTAGCGAGGAGGAACTCCGCGAGATCGTATTCAAGGAGATGACCACCGGCGAGATATCGCATACGACCGTACTCGATACAGTGGGCGTAGCGGATTATCGCAACGTGATCGGTTACTTTGCGCAAACTGTGATGAAAGAGTTGCGACTAGTCAGTGGGTATGATGTGCTTTATGGTAAGATCAAGTCCTTCGTCCAGGATGGTTTGTTTGAGCAGCCAGTCGACCTAGAAAGCCCCAATACTTTACGGAATCTCTCTGAACTGGCCGCGACGAAAATGCTGATCGATTCCTTCAAAAAAGCCATCAACGAGCTAACAGTACAGGACAGGGGGAGCGCTGAGATTAGCACAGCTACCATTAAACTCCGAGAGACACGTCCCTTTGTCGCCACTAATCAGGGTTACCTGGTTCCAAAGAAAAGCGTCTTCAACCGCATCATCGGTGACAGTCATCTGGAACTGCGCTTCGCCGGATTTCTCGAAGATTGCACAGACGTACTATCGTATGCGAAGAATTATTTTGCCGTCCATTTCAAACTGGATTACGTGAATGCGGATGGCAACATATCAAATTATTACCCCGATTTCATCGTCAAACTTTCCCCAAAGCAAACAGTCATAGTTGAGACTAAGGGTCAGGTGGACTTAGACGTACCATTAAAAATGGCCCGATTGAGACAGTGGTGCGAAGATATCAATGCGGCGCAGTCGGAAGTGACGTACGATTTCGTGTATGTTGATGAGGAAAATTTCGATAAATATCAGCTGAAGTCGTTCGCCGATTTGCTGGACTCATTCCGGGAATATAAAGGAGGAGTATGATTTGGTCCTGCAATGTTGTGATGGATATATCTATATTTGAAGTGTAAGTGGAGCAGGGAATGGAGCAAACCCAAGGAAACTAAGCACTATTGCTCATTTATTGCACACTTGCCACCTGCCCCCGTCTAAAAGCCTGTGTCCTTCTAAGCCACCGCTCCTAAAAACTGCTCAATTACTGCACACTTTTCCAAATCCTCCTCTTTAGCCACTGTATTTAGGATCCAGGGTGATTTGAATTCTGTCGAGGAGGAATCTGTTTGCGGTGACGAGCACTGGACTATTATCCACGTGTGAATGCCTGCAAAGAGATTGCTGTCCGGTTTATGAGGATCGACTACGCTACTGTGCGTGGGGCACCGCGAAGAGCTCTACCGGCGGGGCTGAATGCAGAAACTAGAAACTAGAAACCTTCCCTTTCCCCGGCGGTTTCTTGGAACACGTGCCGGATAACCTGCTCTCCCGCGGCTGTGAGGTCCAGCTGGCGGCGGCCCATGACCCGGCGGGCCACCTGCAGGCATTTTTCCAGGCGGTACTCCTGCAACCCACCGGCGCCGCCCCAGCTGAAGCTAGGCACGTATTTGGGCGGGAAGTCGGCCCCGAAGATGTTGCAGCCTATGCCCAGCACAGTGCCGGTATTCAATATAGTGTTGATACCGGTTTTGGTATGGTCGCCGATAGCGGCCCCCACGAACATGGAGCCGGTGTCCACCAGATCGCCGTCCACCATCACCTTCACCTGGCCGTAGTCGTTTTTCAGGTCGCTGTTGCAGGTGCCGGCCCCCAGGTTGACCCATTGGCCCAGGTAGGCATGGCCCAAAAAGCCGTCGTGGTGCTTATTGGAGTAGCTGTGGACGATGCTTTCCGCCACCTCGCCGCCCACTTTGCACACCTCACCGATAGTGGTACCCTCGTAAATCTTGGCCCCCATTTTGATGGCTGACTTGTGACCCACGTAGACCGGGCCCTCGATGAGCGCCCCCGACATGATGGTGGCGTCCCGGTCGATGAAGATCGGCCCCCCGGAGGCATCCAGCACAGCGCCGGGCCGGACCTCGCTGCCGGGGGCCAGGCAAATATTGCCTTTTTCAACAAGGTAGGCGCCATCCATCACCCGGCCTTCAATGGCCCCCGCAGTGGCCACCAGGGGAAAGTCGGCGATAATCTGGTGGGCATTGTGATGCACCAGGTCCCAGGTCCACTTGATAATAGTGGCCTCGACCTCCTCGGATTCCACCGTCGGTAGCTGCTTAGATGACAGCTGTTCAGCCGGGTCCATGGCGGCCAGGTTAGCGCCGCTAAGACGGGCAGCCACCAACTCGTCGCCGCAACGGTAGTAGCGATCGGGGCCTTCCAGGGGTATCAGCCGGGCCAGTTCGGCATTCCACAGCACCCGGCCATTAACCGCCAGCACGGTGCCGCCGGGCAGTTGGTTCACTTTAGCGTCCGGGTTCTGCTCGGCCAAATATTCAGCCAGGTAGGGACGGCATTCCAGGGCGTATTCCGGCTGGTCGTAGGCCCGCAGTATCTTCTCTCGCAGGGTCAATATGCCGCAGCGCAGGTCGTAAGCCGGGCGCAGCCAGGTCAGGGGCAGCAGGCGGCGGCTGTCACCGCCTTCAGTTATCCATAGGGTCACGGTTTTCTCCATCAGTTTTCATTACCCAGGCTCATTGACCGGATTTGCCGGTCATCGTTACCTATCAAGTGCGGTCTGCCGGCGGTCCTTCAATTTAAGGTCCGGATTGCGCTGCTGGTCAGGGAGGGACTGGTAGACCGCCGAATGAATCCGCTGGCGCCAGTCGTAATACTTGGGGTGCTTCCACGACCGGTGGGGATGGACCGCGTTGGTCAGCAGGATCACAAAGAGCCGGTTTTCAGGGTCCATCCACAGCGAGGCGCCGGTGAAACCGGTGTGTCCGAAACTGGACGATGAGGCGTAAACCCCGGCGGAAGCCTCACCGGCGGGGCTGTCCCAGC
>JADFMC010000252.1 GCA_022564085.1 Fidelibacterota bacterium
TGGGCGCCATAGATACCTAGTAAATAGGTGTCGTCCGTGCGAGCCACCCATTTTACCTCTTTCTCGTCGCCGTCCCAGGTCATGGTTTGCCCCTGGGCCGCGCCGGCTCCCCGGTCCACCGAATCGATCACCGTCATATTGGCGTCGGTGACGCCGGTCAAACCCAGGACAAAGGTGTATTCAACACCTCGTTTGGTCTCAAAGGAAAAGTAATCTACGTCGAAGAAAAGGGATGTTTGGTCGATGTTGCCGTTTATCTCACCGGTGCCGATCCCGATGTGGGTTGCCAAAGACCGGTAATCGCCGTGGTCGTCGTCGGCACGTGCCGCCGCCGGAGAGAAGAGGCTTAGAAGCGCTATCCCCAGGAGCACCACCATCAGGCCCGCCCCGGCCAAGGTCATCAGTTTACGCATCTCCCCCTCCCTTCCCCACTGCCATCGCCCCTGGGACCAACCGTGCTGGTCACAAGAAACGCCAAACGTCGAATAGCCTTATCAGCCTTTCCTTGTTGCCAGGGCTGATTCGGACGCCGGGCAGCGAATATCAAAATAACAAATAATTGACATAATTTTATCTTTTTTTAATATTATGTTCAATGAATCCAGCCGCTTCTAATCCCGATTTTCCAGCATTCCCCTATGGCCGGCCAGATTCTCGGACAACGGCCGTTGGCAATCGCAATCTCGCCCGCCAAAGTCAAAAGAAGAGGGAGTTCACGCATTCTAGGCAATAGCTCTGGGTGGGCCTGCCTTGAATGGACCATTGCCATGTGGTAAATTAGCTTTAATCAGAGCATCGCTTAAAAATCAAAGCAGGGGACTAACAGATGGCGTATGTGACTCCGCGGGAAGGCGAAAACCCTGAGAGCCTGGTCAACCGGTTCCGGGCATCGGTCCAGCATTCAGGCATCTTGCGCGAACTGAAGGACCGCCGGTTCTTCCGCTCCAAGGCCCAGAAGGAAAGGTTGGCTGCCCAGCGGGCCGCCCGCCGCCGCCGCCGCCAGCAGCGCCGCTAAAAGCCGCGGACCATACCCGGGCTTTTCCTTTTACCCTTGTACTAAAATGACGGCTTCCACAATTCGATGGAAGCCGCCATTTGATTTCCCCCAAGATATCCGGCCATCAAACTTGGATGCGCATCAGTTCTTCCGAGAATATGATCTCGCCATCGTAGATCCGCCTCACGTCGCCAATGCCCTTTTCCATAGGGCCGTGGCTGGAAAGGTGGGGTCCCACGTGGACCAACACCAATTTTTTGACTCCTGCTTCTTGGGCCAGCCGGGCTGCGCCTTCGGTCCCGCATTGGCCTTCAGACTCGCCGCTCTCTTCCATCGCCTCCTGGTCGTCCCAGCACATGCATAGCATCACGTCAGCCCCCTTGGCCAGATCCAATACGCTTTGGCAGGGCCGGGTGTCGCCGGTGAATACCAGACTGCCTTCGCTGCTGTCCACCCGGTAGCACAGAGAGTCCAACCAGGGCTGCACGTGCTCGGCTGGGGCCGCGGTCACCCGCCAATCGGCGCCGCTGTGCACCAGGCCCGGCCCCACGTCTTTGGCCGAAACCGATGGCGGGGTTCGGGGCAGCGTGCCGCCGCGATTGACGAATACCCGCTGGCTCAGCGGGTGATTCACCCTGGCCTTCCAATCGTGGGAGAAAAGCCCGTCCTCGCCCAGGATCCCCTCGGTGATCCGCTCGGTCAGGTCCGGCCCAAACACTTGCAATTGGTTTTCCTGGCCGATGCTCTGGTCCCACCGGCACAGGAGGAAGCACGGATAGTCGATGTCGTGGTCGAAGTGGTGATGGGTGAAAAACAGGTAATCAACCTCGGTGGGAAACATGCCCGCCTGGACCAGTTTATAGGTGGTGGCCGGACCGCAATCGAACATCAATAGCTCGCCACCCACCTTGAGGACGTAGGAACTGCCAAACCTGGTGGACGTTGGTGTGGGCGTCCCCGCGCCTAAAACAACTACTTCAGCCATGCCGCCTCCTGATCATTCGATAAAATCCGCGCCGCTGGCGCCTGCAGGCGTGTTCCTCGGCCAACCCAGGTTACCATCCTGCGGGACTCGCGAACAGGCGTCCGGTTGCCGATCCCGCCACGGGACCCGGCGATATGGTCACGAATGGCCCATTTGAGTAACGTCATCCGCATTGACAGTCAGATTCGTTGCTGGTAGATTGGCTAGGTTGGCCTATTTTCAAGGCTAGCTTTTTGGTGAAAGAACACCTACCGCCAGGAGGGCGCAAGTGCCGCGATACGACTACAAATGCACCAGTTGCGAACAAGAGTTTGAGTTGGTGCAGACTTTTGCCGAAGCCGGTTCCGGGATATGTCCCCTTTGCTCCGGACAGGGCCAGCGTGTGTATCATGCCGTGCCGGTGATCTACAAAGGCAGCGGATTCTATACCACCGACTACGGCCGGCCGAAGGCGCCTTCCGAGAACGGCAGTAAGGAATCCAAGGATTCTGACGATTCCAAGAGCTCTGGGGACAAAAAAGAATCCAGCAGCAGTTCATCGTCCGCCAGCAAGGAGAAGGTCAGCGCCTCGGAGAGCGGTTCGTCCAGTTCATCGAGTTCCTCCGGCAGCTCCTCAAGTAGCGGGAGCAGCGACTCTTCCAGCTAGAGCGGTCCGTTAAAAACGCCGGTATCCTCCAATCCCCGCTGGTGGTGAAATTCTGGGCCCGACAGCTCTGAGCGGCCACTGCGGGGTTTTTGATGGGCTGGGTTTCCAAAGCCCGTCCAACCTCTCCCGGATCCATGGGGCTATCGGACCCCAGGTACATGTTGTTGATGTGTGAGCATCCGTTCATCAACTGAAGACAAAATGTCATGCTGAGCCAGCCCCAGACCCTTCGCTACTCTCAGGGTGACACTGATGAATCCACACATCCGGCCAACCACCCACCGTCGAGGAGTTGTCACCAGTGCGCGCATTGATCCAACGGGTGACCCGGGCAGCCGTCACCGTCGGCGGGGAAGAGGTGGGCAGTATCGGGCCGGGGATGGTGGTTTTGCTGGGGGTGGCGGTGGATGACCAGGAGGCCGACGCCCAATACCTGGTGGAAAAGCTGGTTAACTTGAGGATCTTTTCCGGCCAGGACGGCCGCCAAGACCCCCGCTTCAATCTTTCCGCCCTGGACGTGGGGGCGGAGCTGTTGCTGGTGAGCCAATTCACCCTGTACGCCGAGACCCGCAAAGGACGCCGACCCAGCTTTACCAGGGCCGCCGCCCCCGACGACGCCCGGCGATTGTACGAATACACAGCGGAGCGCTTTCGCCAGGCCGGCCTGAAGGTCGCAACCGGCCGTTTTCAAGAACACATGCTGGTGAACCTGGAAAACGACGGCCCGGTGACCCTATTGCTGGACAGCAGCGACCGGCAAAAGCCCCGCCGCTAGCGGTGCCAGCCCATGCCCTTGTAGAAACCCCTGA
>JADFMC010000253.1 GCA_022564085.1 Fidelibacterota bacterium
CACTCTCCCTCCGCCCGTTAACTTCTCCCTCTATGATGCAAGTCATTGCCGCACCCGGCCCCGAAAAGGATACCCGCAGCACTCTCAAAGGCCTGACCAGGACCCAACTCCAGGATTGGGCCGCCTCAATCGGTGAACCTCCCTATCGGGGAGCCCAGCTGTTCGACTGGCTGTACGGCCGGGGTGTCAGCGATCCGCAGCTCATGGATAATCTGCCCCGCTCCCTGCGCCGGAGGCTGGCTGAAGAGTACCGGCTGCAAACCGCCACTATCACTAAAGTGACCGTCTCATCCCTGGAGCCCACCCGTAAGTACCTGTTAACACTGGCCGGCGGCATACAGGTGGAAGCGGTCAGCATGCTGGCCGGCGACCGCCATACCGTCTGTTTATCATCCCAGGCCGGGTGCAATGTGGGCTGCGGCTTCTGCGCCACCGCCGCCCTCGGTCTGCAGCGCAATCTGACCACCGGCGAGATGATGGATCAGTTATTGTTAGTCCAACAGGAGCGGAAAATCAAAGCTACTAACGTGGTTTTCATGGGTATGGGAGAACCGTTCCTGAATTACCCGGCTGTGTTGGCCGCAGCGGACATAATTCATCATCCCAGGGGATTGGACCTGGGCAGCCAGCGCATCACAATTTCCACTGCCGGCGTGGTGCCCAAAATTGAGCGCTTTGCCTCTGAGGAACGGCCCTACCGCCTGGCCATCTCCCTCAATGCCACCAATGACGAGGTTCGCAGCCGGCTGATGCCCATCAACGATACCTGGCCGCTGGAGCGATTGATGGCCGCCGCCCGGAGTTATTGTGAGCGCACAGGGCTAACCGTCACTTTCGAATACGTACTGCTGGCTGGAATCAATGAGAGCCCCGGTGATGCCAGCCGGCTGTTGCACCTGCTCCATGGCTGCCGGGCCAAGATAAATGTAATCCCTTACAACGAGATCGGCGGTCCCTATCGCCGGCCGGATGAGGCCTCGGTCGAACGATTCACCGCCGAACTGCGCCAGGGAGCTTTCCCGGTGCTTATCCGTTGGAGCAATGGCGTGGATATCGCCGCCGGCTGCGGCCAACTGGCATTGGGGGCCGCCTGAATCCCACGGCAATACCACCTGCGCGCCTGGCCGATGAAGCCGCGGCCACAGTTCGCGCTGCCCTACCGGAATCTCCTAGAGTGGCGATCATACTGGGTTCCGGCCTGAGCGAGTTCGCCGAAAATCTCTCCAACCGGACGATCATCCCCTACGACCGCATTCCGCATTACCCGAAATTGACAGTCCCCGGCCATGTGGGTGAGCTGGTTTTCGGATACCTCAACCAGACGCCGGTGCTGGTGGCCCGGGGGCGATTCCACTATTACGAAGGGTACTCTCTGGAAACTGTGGCCCTGCCTGTGCGCCTGCTGGCCCGGGTGGGCGTGAAGGCCCTGGTGATCACCAACGCCGCCGGGTGCGTCCGCCGGGACTGGCAGGTGGGCGACCTGATGCTGATCACCGGCCACCTGGATTATACCTTCATCGACAATGCCGACGACCCACAAATTATCTCCGGTGAGCCTTACCATAGCGACGAGTTAGCCGCCATTGCCCGTGAGGCCGCTTCGACTGAGGGAATCACGCTGCGGGAGGGGGTCTACTCCTGGAGCCTGGGTCCCACCTTCGAGACCCCGGCCGAGATTCGGGACATCCGGCGCCTGGGAGGCGCGGCCGTGGGCATGTCCACCGTCCCCGAAATCAGGGCCGCCGCCGATGAAGGACTGCAAGTGTTGGGCCTCTCATGCCTGACCAATTACGCTGCCGGCATCCTTGACCAGCCGCTCAACCACGAAGAAGTGCTGGAAACCGGCCAACGGGTGAAGCACACATTTGCGCGGCTGCTGATGGCCATAATTGTGAAAATCGAGGCGTGAGCGGCACGCCCCCTGGATTGCCAGCGATTCGCTACGGCAACTGCGCTATGGACTGGTACAAGAACGGCTGCGTCACTAGCATGAGGAGAACATGACTACCAACCAGAAAATCGCCCGCTGCTGGGGGGACGAGGACCCGTTGATGGCCGCTTATCACGACAGCGAGTGGGGCCGGCCGGTGCACGACGACCGGATCCTGTACGAGTTCCTGCTGCTGGATAATTTCCAGGCCGGCTTGTCGTGGCGCACCATCCTCAACAAACGGGAAAACTTCCGGGCGGCTTTCGCCGGTTTTGACCCGGCCAAGGTAGCCGCCTTCACCGACGAGGACAAACAGAGACTACTGGCCGACGCCGGCATCATCCGCAACCGGGCCAAAGTTAATTCCGCCGTTACTAATGCCCAGGCCTACCTCAGGATTCAGCAGGAATTTGGTTCTTTCGATACCTACATCTGGCGCTTCACTGACGGCCAGGTAATCCGCCACAGCGGTATGGATAATTGGGAACAGCTCCCGGTCACTTCGCCCGAGGCGGACGCCCTGAGCGCCGACCTGCGCAGTCGCGGTTTCAAGTTTGTGGGCCCCACCATCTGCTACGCATACATGCAAAGCATCGGCCTGGTGGACGATCATCTCACCGGTTGCTTCCTATACCATATATAATATGTGGCCCCGGCATTTTAATAATTCGGCTATCTTTGAGGTGTTCGCATGACCCGGCAGCCGAATATCCATCCCCGGATCGCTGCCATCGAGCAGCAGCTGATCGCCTGGCGGCGGCACTTCCACCAGCACCCCGAGACCGGCTTTGAGGAACATGAGACCGGCCGCTATATCGTAGAGCAGCTCCAGGGTATCGACGTGGAGATCCAACACCCGGTGGCCCAGACCGGCGTCGTGGCCCTGATGCGCAACGGCGACGGCCCGATCATCGCCCTGCGGGCCGACATGGACGCCCTGCCTATCCAGGAAACCGGCGACGTACCCTATAAGTCTACCCGCGATGGAGTGATGCACGCCTGCGGCCACGATGCCCATATGGCCACCCTGCTGGGGGCCGCAACTGCTCTGGACCAACTTCGCGATCAATGGCATGGCACGATTAAATTTATATTCCAGCCGGGTGAGGAAGGCTTCGCCGGGGCCAAACAGATGATTGACGACGGGGTTTTGAAGGACCCGCAAGTAGCGGCTATCTTCGGCTTGCACGTCTGGAACTACCAGGACTATGGCACCGTTGGGGTTAAGCCGGGCCCCACACTGGCCGCGGCCGACGAATTTGAGATCACTGTCACGGGGACCGGCGGGCATGCCGCCCTGCCCCAGCAAACGGTGGATATCATCCTGGTGGCCGCTCAGTTGGTGGTCGCTCTACAGTCCATCGTCAGCCGCAACCTCGATCCGTTGGAGTCCGGCGTGGTGAGTATCGGCATGATTCGCGGCGGCCAGACCTTCAATGTAATCCCTACTGAGGTGCTGCTCAAGGGCACCGCCCGGGCCATGCGCGAGGAGGAC
>JADFMC010000254.1 GCA_022564085.1 Fidelibacterota bacterium
CAGGACATAGCACTGGATGCGGAAGGCGGTGTCCAGGCTGGTGGCGGCGAAGGCGATGACCACCACCGAAAGGAATACGGATGCCAGCCCCTCGGGAATGCCCAACGGCTGCAGGAAGGTGGCGGCGCCTTCGATAAAGGCCAGGATGGAGGAGCTGGCGGCCGCTTCCCAGGAGTGGTAGTGCTGCAGCCAGTCGCCGGAGGAGTCGAAGCCGGCGGTGACGGCCAGGGTGGCTACCAGGGCCAGGGCGCCCTCGCCCAGCATAGCGCCGTAACCGATGGCCCGGCTGTGTTTCAGGGCCTGGAGCTGCTTGGAGGTGGTGCCGGAACTGACCAGGGAGTGGAAGCCGGAGATGGCCCCGCAGGCGATGGTGACGAACAGCAGCGGGTACCAGCTGCCCTTGGAGATGGGCACTGTGTTGAGCATGGGCGCTACGATGGGGCGCTGTGCCAGGAACAGGCCCAGATAAATAACGCCCAGGGCCAGGAGCAGTTGGTGGGAATTGATATAATCCCGGGGCTGGAGCAGCAGCCATACCGGCAGGCTGGCGGCGATGAATCCGTAGACCATCAGCAACACCACCCAGGCCTGCTCCTCGGCTCGCAAGTCACCCAGGGGACCGAAGATCTGCACCAGCCAGGGGGCGAAACCGCTGATGTGCAATGGATTGTGCCAGCCCAGGTAGATCATCACGTATAGCAGCGCCAGGGCCATGAGCGACGGTACCAGCAGGCGCACCTGCTTGTGGCGCACATAGACCCCGATAACCAGGGCCACAATAATCTGGAAGTTGATGGGAATCACCGAGCCGGGGTAATGCACGAACAGCTTGGCGATGGCCCGGGCGAAGACCGGGATCACCATGAATATGAGCAGGAAGATAATGCTCAGGTAGAGGGTGCGGGCCCGGGGAGACAACAGGCTTTCACTGATCTTGCCGATGCTCTGCCCCTTATGATGCACCGAGACCACCAGGGCGCCGAAATCGTGGACCGCGCCGATGAATATGGTGCCAAATACTACCCACAGGATGGCCGGCACCCAGCCCCAGATCACCGCAATGGCCGGACCCAGGATGGGGGCCGCCCCGGCTATGGAAGCGTAGTGATGGCCGAACAGCACGTGGGGATTGGTGGGTAGGTAGTCCTTGTCGTCGCGCAGGGTATAGGCGGGGGTGACCAGTTCCTCCTCAATGCCGTAGACCTGGTGGGCGATGAACCTGCTGTAAAAGCGGTAGGCCAGGGCGAAGGCCGATAGACCCAAAAGGGCAATAAGCGCTGAATTCATGGGCTCCTCGAAATATGAGGTGATAAGTTTATCCCGCCGGGCCGGTGCTGGCAACCATCCAGCTCGTTGGTATTGCAAAAGTTTTAGGGTAAATTAATGGTAGATGGTATCCCCGTTTTTACAGCCGGCGGCGCGCTTCCATTCCCCCTGCCCGCCAAGCGCAGTCTGCGCCCATGACTGACGGCCTGCTGATGAATCAGATGCGGGGGTTGATCATGGACACCGTGCGCCGGGCCAACTCGGGGCATACCGGCGGGCCGCTGTCGTCCCTCGATTTCGCCATGCTGCTGTATCGGGACGTGTTGCGCTACGACCCCGATGACCCCACCTGGCTGAACCGCGACCGGTTTGTGCTGTCGGCCGGGCATGAATCGGCCCTGTTGTATACTCTGCTATATATGATCGGCTACCTGGAGCTGGACGACCTGCAAAATTTCAGGCAGTTGGACAGCCGCACGCCCGGCCACCCGGAGGTGGGCCTGACCCCCGGAGTGGAATGCACCAGCGGCCCGCTTGGCCAGGGGATAGCCATGGCGGTGGGGATGGCGGTCGCCGAGGAGATGCTGCGGGCCCGGCTGGGGGAGGACATCGTCAACCACGACACCTACTGCCTGTGCGGTGACGGCGATCTACAGGAACCGGTAACCCTGGGGGCCTGTGCTCTGGCGGGACACTGGCGCCTGGGCCGGTTGATCATGTACTACGACCGTAACCGGGTGCAGATTTCCGGTGGGACCGAGCGAGCGGACTCTACCCAGGTTGACCAGTTGTTTAAAAGCTTTGGTTGGCACGTGCTGACAATCGATGGCCATGACCACGATGCCATTGGGGATGCGCTGGCGCAGGCCCGGTCTCAAATAGACCAGCCGACGCTGATCATCGGGGATACTATCATGGCCCACGGGACGGCCGGCATGGAGGGCATGGCGGCTACCCATGGTACCCCCCTGCCGCCGGAAGAAATTGCTGCCACCAAGGAGAAATTGGGGCTGGACCCGGAGGCCACCTTTCAAGTCACCCAGGAGGCGCTCACGGAGCTCAGGAGGCGGCAGCCTGGGCTGCGGGATAAGGCGGCGGCCTGGCGTGATCATTTAAAGAAGCGCCGGGGAGAGCAGGAATTTGACGACCGCTGGCGGTCCTTTTTCGAGCCGGTGGATGCCGCCCAATTGCCCTGGCCCCGGTTCGAGCCGGGGGCCTCGATCGCCACGCGCCAAGCCTTCGGCCAGGTGCTGGACGCCGTGGCGGGGCAACTGCCGGGCCTGGTGGGTGGCTCGGCCGACCTGGAGCCGTCGAATAATACCGCTAATTTCGCCAAACGTTACGGGGACTTCGGGGCCCAACATCGCGCCGGACGCTCCCTGGCCTATGGCGTGCGGGAATTTCCCATGGGGGCCATCAACAATGGCATCGCCCTGCATGGGGGACTGCGGCCGTTCGGAGCCACTTTCCTGGTGTTTACCGATTACGAGCGCCCGGCCCTGCGGCTACGGGCTCTGCAACAATTGCCGGCCATCGGGGTCTATACCCACGATTCAATATTTTTGGGGGAGGATGGCCCCACCCATCAGCCGGTGGAGCATATTATGGCCCTACGGCTGATTCCGGGTATGCAGGTCTACCGACCAGGCGACGCGGTGGAAACCGCCTTGGTCCTGGAGCAGATCCTGGGCAGTGATCGTCCGGCGTCACTGCTGCTGACCCGCCAGGGCTTACCGGTGCTGCCCAAGGAGTATCACCGGCGGGCCCGGGAGGGTGTGCCCCGGGGAGGGTACGTGCTTAAGGAGGCCACCGGCGAGCCGGAGGTGACCATATTTGCCTGTGGCTCGGAAGTGGCCCTGGCGCTGGAGGTGGACGGATTACTGGCCGGCCTCCATATAAAGATAGTCAGTTTACCCTGTTGGGAGCTGTTCTTTGAGCAGCCGGAGGATTACCGCGAGGCAGTGCTCGAGTCGCATGCCGGGCTGCTGGTCTCGCTGGAAGCTGGGTCGACCCTGGGTTGGGAGCGGTTCACCGGCCGGTGGGGCCTGAATATCGGCGTGGACCGGTTCGGATGGTCGGCGCCGGGCAAAGAAGTGGCCGCAGCGGCGGGTTTCCAGGCGGAGCAGGTGGCCAAGAGAATTGAAGCGGTCCT
>JADFMC010000255.1 GCA_022564085.1 Fidelibacterota bacterium
CCAGGCCAACGCGTTCGGCATCGGCAACGCGGATGTCGATCAGGTGCTGGATGCCATCGGCGATGTCATCGAACTCGGTGCCGGCAGGATTGCCGAAATGGGCCTGGGTATGGGCCAGGCCATAGCCGGTGCTGGCGCGGTAATTGGGCAGAAAGACCGCGTAGCCCTTTCCGGCAAGCACCTGCGGGGGCATGAAGTAGCCGCTGTGCCAGCCGTAGGAATAATGGGCTTCGGGACCGCCATGGACTTTCACAATCAGAGGGTAGGTCTTCTTTGATTTATAGCCTACGGGGTAATAGAGCAGCCCTTCCACCTCCCAGCCATCGCGAGCCTTGTACGAGATCACTTCCTGCCGGCCCAGTTTGCGCTTCGCCAGCCAGGGATTAAGCTCGGTGAGACGCTGCGGCGACTGGCCCGGAGACCAGGAGTAAACATCGGCGGGCACGTCAACCCAGTTGCCGATGAAGGTTAGCGGCGCAAAGTCGCTGGAGAGGGAGATACCCTTGAAAGTTATCCCGGCCTCCCGGGAATTGAACACCACTTCCCGCTGGCCACCAGCTGCGGGCACCAGATTCAGCGTGTTCCAGGCGCCCTCGGCAGCCAGGTAGACCACGGTCCGGTTATCTTTCCAGCCGGCCCAGGTAACGTGGCCCTTGAAATCGGGCACGGTAAGATTGCGGGCCACTCCCGCGTTAACGGCCTGCACCAAAACCTGACTGACGGCATGATCATTCTGGGTCAACGCGGCCGTGTACACCACACTTTGTCCATCGGGGCTGAACTTAAAATTGCCCAACTTGCCGGGATTCTTGGAGAAGCGGGTGAGCTGGCCGGAGTTTAAATCCAGCAGGTGAATGTGATTGAAAGCGTACTTGTAATCGACCAGGTTCTTCTCCGAGGCGCTGGCGGCGATCAAGTTGCCATCGGGGCTGAACACAAAGCTCCAGATGGTAACATCACGGGTAAGCTGTTTGGATTTGCCGATTTCCCCATCTTCACGCACATCGATCAGATAGAGATTCCGATGTTTCAGATTTTCTTCATAGTACGTGAAACCGTAGCCCTTCTCTTTCAGCGCTTTCTCCCGCTCCGTCTTGGGAGTTTCGGCAATATAGGCGATCTGTTTGCCGTGGGGGCGCCATTGGAAGTCCTTGACTCCCTCCGGTGCGTCCGTGACCTGTGTAGGCTCACCTCCTCCAAAGGGAATCGTCCAGACCTGGTCCTTTTTGGCCTGGTCGCTGTGCATCAGGAAGGCAATGGTCTGGCCGCCGGGTTGCCAGCGCGGGGCGCCGGCGTTGAGTTTGCCGGTCATCAGGGGTGTGCTGGTACCGGTTGCCAACGAGACTACATGGAGTTCGGCATAGCGGCTGCCCGCCGTATCCGCGATGTCCCGGGCTATGGCCACCGTGTATGCGGCCCACTGTCCATCGGGGCTGATCGCAACACTACCGGCATACTTGGTCCGAAAGATGTCCTCGGGCTGGAGCGCCTTTTTGCCATAAAGATTATTGCCCGCTGCCGTCAGGCAGAAAAATGCAAGCAGGAGGCTAATATGAGTAATTGAGCTGCTGCGCTTTGTAGGTGCCATGGTATATATTCCTGATCTTGAGTTAAGAGAAGACTCGAGGCAAAAGTACAAGGGCTAGGGGGTATTTCAAGACGCTGTTTTCATCGAAAACAAGCCATAAGTGCAATGAAGTAACCGGCCCCTGTTCTGTGGAACATAGTTAAAGTTATAATCTCGAAACTCAGTTAGCATGTAATAAACCCAACTTGGATTTCTCTTGATTGGTTGGAGCCAGAGTCTCATATACACCTTCCCGGCATCCAAGCCATTTGCATCCAGCGGGGCATAAGCCCGGCCGCGTGGGCAGCTGATGGATTGTGGTTGGCGCAGGCCGCTATCAAACCGCGTAGGCCGTATGTCGGAAGATGGAGAGAACTCACCGCCCGGAGCGCACTCCTCGCGGGGCAGCAAGTAACCTTATGTGGTGCCCGCAAGTGAACGCCGGGGTAATTTCCCGTGCCATTCATCATATTTAATTCATAACACAGGCGGGTCCATGCAATCATTTGAATACACCCACACCGTCAAGTTCAGTGAAGTCGACATGGCCGGGGTGGTCTATTTTTCCCGTTTCTTCGAATACGCCCATAGCGCCTTCGAGGCTTTTTTTCAGCACATTGGCTGGAGTTTCGCCCAGGTGTTCAAGGAGGGTAAGTGGGGCTTCCCCCTGGTGCACGCCGAGGCCGATTACCAGGCTCCGGCCCGCATCGGCGACGACCTGACCGTTCAACTGGCCGTTGCGAAATTGTCGGATTCATCCTTCACCATGCGCTATCAGATCACCGGCCGCAGCGGCAAACCGGTGGCCTCGGTGCTCACCAGCCATGTGTGGGTGGAGCTGGCCACCTTCAAAAAGGCCGCCATTCCGGACGAGGTCCGCGCCAAACTGGAGGTCTACCGCCAGGAGAGCACCGAGGGCCATTGACGGCCCCAGGGGCACCCTCAGGCTAATCCTCCCTCAGCAGCATTTCCAGCACCTTTTGCCGTTGGACTTTTCCTCCAGGCGTTTTGGGCAGCACGGGCCAAACGATAATGGATTTGGGTACCTTGAAAGGGGCCAACTTTTGTCGGCAGGTGCGAATCATCTCTTGCTCGTCCAGGGTGTGTCCCGGCTCCGCCGCCACCACCGCTACCACCCGCTGGCCCAGGTCGGTGTCGGGCAGGCCGGCCACACAAGCATCCTGAACATGGGGGATTCCCAGCAGCACCTGCTCCACCTCCAGTGGGTCCACATTCTCGCCACCGGAAATAATCAGCGCCAGCTGGTCCGGAGTGACGTAGAGGAACCCGTCTTCATCAAGCCGGCCCCGGTCGCTGGTCACCAGCTGCCCCCCGATGGCGGGACCGTCCAGATAGCCTTCCATGACGCTGGGCCCCTGCACGGCTATAATCCCCACTTCACCAGGGGGCACGGGGCTACCTGCGGCATTGACAATAGTCATGGTGGCGCTCCCCAACGGCCGGCCCGCCGATGCCCGTTTAGCGGGGTGCTCCCAGACCCTGAATGCCGTGACCCCCGACGCCGTTTCGGTCAGGCCGTAGGTCTTCACCAGCGGCGCACCCAGTTCCAGCGCCTGGTCGATGAGCTCCGGTGGGGCCGGTCCCCCGCCCAACACCAGCGCCTTGAGCTGCCCGGAGAAATGCCGTCCACCACGCAGCTTGATCATCCGGTGCAGCTGGGTGGGAACCAGTGAGACATGGGTCACCGCGCCCCCATCCAGGGCCTGGTTCACCGCCGCGGCATCGAACTTCGGCAGGCAGGTCACCTTGAACCCCGCCAGGGCGCCACGAAACAGAATGCCCATGCCCCCTACGTGACTCAGGGGAATGGGGCACAGGTAGTG
>JADFMC010000256.1 GCA_022564085.1 Fidelibacterota bacterium
CACCCGCCCGTGGGCGTAAAAGTAGTGAAAGGCGGTGGCGATTTCCTGGAGGTAATAGGCCATGGTCATCGGCTCCAGCGAGCGATGGACCTGGATCACCACCTGGGGGAACCACCACAGCAGGTACATCAGTTTGCGCTCTTCGGGTAGTGCCAGCCTGGCCACCGGGGCCTCGTCCGGGTTGAAGGTGTAGCCGAAGGATGCCACCCGGCCGGCGATGTTGCACATCCGGGCGTGGGCGTATTGCAAGTAGTATACCGGGTTATCGTCGGATTGCTGCCGGGCCAGGTCCAGGTCGAAGTTCAGGTGCGAGTCCATGCTGCGCATTAGGAAAAAGTAGCGCACCACGTCCCGGCCCACCTCGCCGATCAGTTCATCTAAGGTTACGTACTCGGCCTTGCGGGTGGACATTTTCACCTGTTTGCCGCCCCGGGTGAAAGTGACGAACTGGTGGATCAGCACCCGGATATTGTCGGTTTTATACCCCAGTCCCTGCAATCCGGCCAATACATCCGGGTAAGTGCCCTTGTGATCGGCCCCAAAGATGTCCACCAGCAGGTCGTAACCCCGGTCCAGCTTGTGGGCGTGGTAGGCGATATCGGGCAGGCGGTAGGTCGGTTCGCCGCTGCTTTTGATCAGCACCCGGTCGTCGGGGCGGCCCAGCTTGGTGGCCTTGAGCCAGGTGGCCCCCTCGTGATGATAGACCAGCCCCTGCTTTTCCAGGGTAGCGATCACCTTATCCAGTGCGCCATTGTCGTACAGAATGCGCTCATTGAAGTAATTATTGAAAATCACCCCGAGGTTTTTTAGTGAACCGTTGATGTCATCGAAGATAGCATTTTCGGCGGCGGCGGTGAACGGCGCGGAGTCGGTTTCATCCGCCAGGGTGTCCTGTTGCCGCTCAATCAGTGCGACGGCAATTTCCCGGATGTAATCACCCTGGTAGCCCTCCTCGGGGAACTGGGCATCCCGGCCCAACGCTTCCAGGTAGCGGGCCCGCACCGACTCCCCCAGCAGCCGCATTTGGCGCCCGGCGTCGTTGTAATAGTATTCCCGCTCCACCTGGTAGCCGTTCCATTCCAGGATATTGCTGATGGTATCGCCCAGGATGGCCCCCCGGCCGTGGCCCACTGTCAGGGGACCGGTGGGATTGGCGCTGACAAACTCCACCAGCGCCCGTTGATCCTTACCGAGTTCCGAGCGGCCATAGTCTCCACCGCTAGCAAGAATCTGCCTGGTGTGTTCCTGGAGGTAGGGGTCGGCTAGGGTGAAATTCAGGAAGCCCGGCGGGGCCACCTTAGCCTCAGCCAGCACGTCGGGGTCCAGCGCCAGCAGCTCCTTCAACTGCCGGGCCAGTTCCAGCGGCGACTGCCGGAGCTGCTTGGCATATATCAAAGGGGCGTTAGTGCTTAGGTCGCCGAACTTGAGGTCCTTGGCCCGGTCCAGCTGTACGGTATCGGGTTCCAGCCCCAACTGCTCCAGGGCGGCGCGGATGTCCGCTCGCAGCCGTTCGATCATGAAGCTGTATTATTGTCGACAGTAGCCATTTCAGCGTCGGCCCACAGGCGCTCCAGGCCGTAATACTCCCGGGTGCTGCGCATGAATACGTGGGCCACGACGTTTACGTAATCCAGGATGACCCACAGCCGCTGCTCGATCCCTTCGATATGTAGCGGTCGCACCCCCTCCCGGCGCAGGGCATCGTCCAGATGATCCACCACGGCTTTAACCTGCACGTCCGAATCACAAGAACAGAGGACAAAATAATCGGTCATCGATGTCAAAGGGCGCAGGTCCATTATCAGTACGTCGTAGCCGTGCTTGACCGTCATGAGGTCGGCCAGCTGGGCGGCCAACTGGGTAGGCGACGTGTTCTTAGACCGGGCGCTTACCATGCTGCTGCCAGGTTCGGCCGGTGAGGGGCGCTGCTCAAGGGGCTATCAGCGTATACGGGCCATGATGGTGCGGTAGGATGTCAGGGTGGCATAATCCTGGCCCAGGACCACCGTCACGTCCAATTGCAGCGAAGGGTCGGGCATGTTTTCAACAGCCCCAGTTTCCAGCCCCAACGACTGGGCCACCAGCCGGGCTTGCTCGAAATCATCGCCGCGGTTGATTACCAGCGTGCGGGGATAATCGAACCGGTGGGCGTTGGTGAAGCGAACCACGTCGAACCCCTGGTCCCGCAGGTAAATAGTGAATTGATCGGCCAGTCCGATCACACCGATGCCGTTGAGCACTTCCAGCACAATCCGATCATCGGTGGGCTCTTCGCTGGACTCATATGCGTCGGTGGTCAGGGGGACGGCCAGCATCCGGGATCGGTCAGTCAATTCCCCACTGGTAAATGTCAATTGAATGCCGGAGCGGGTAGTGATGGCGGAGATGATAAAACCTATTACCAACACGCTCAGGGCGGCAATGGCCAAGTCAAACAGCCACTGCTGAAAACTACGTTTGCGCCTGCTCCAGGAGGGACGCGCGCTGGGGGACTTGTAGCTGAAGGGTGGGGAGGTCTGTTTACGTCTCTGGGATAGGACCAACGCCTAGCGTTCCAATAATTCCAGTTAGTCCGGCTGAGCCACCCCGGCAAAGGGCGAATAGTAGCGACCCCGATTGGGGTAGTACCGGGGGACGGGCAGGTTAGACAACCCGAGGCTAATATTTATGTTGTTGGATATACGCCAGTTGAGGGCGGTCTGGAAATAGGCCCGTAAGTTGGTTTCCCCCGGGATTCCGGGGTCTGCGAATCCGGGTTGCAGGAGATATAGGTTATTGGTGATCACCACGTTGTCGGTGAGCAGGTAGCGTATCTGGTTGCTGTAGATGCTCAGGCTGGCAGGTCCGCCGTATAGTCCGGAACCGGACGAAAAGGACATTGAGAAGCCGTGGCTCATGCTAAAGCGGTTGGGATCCAGCAGGGACTGGCCGGCCATGGAACGCAACTGCTGGGTGGCGCTGAATGGTAGGGCCTGGTTCTGCAGCTGGGCCGTTAGCGTGCCGGCCAGGAGTAGAACGATAATTTGCGGTAACAGTCTAATTTTGACTGAGAAGCTCTGCATGGATGCGCCTCAATTCCTCCCGGGTATTTACTCCGAGAATTTCTTTGTGATTTTCCGCTGTTTGAACTGTCACAATGTGCTTTTGTTCCCCTAGAATATACAACACATCCGGCAGGTAATACTCGTTTTGTTTGTTTTGGTTCCGCACCAGCGGCAGGGCCTGGAACAAGGCCTCGGCCTGAAACAGGTAAATGCCGGCATTTACCTCTTTAATGGCTCGTTCCTCATCCGTGGCGTCCTTTTCTTCCACTACCTTCAGCAGGTGGCCGTGTTCATCTTTAACCACCCGGCCGTAGCCGGTGGGATCATCTACCACCCCGGTGAGCAT
>JADFMC010000257.1 GCA_022564085.1 Fidelibacterota bacterium
AATGGAATTGTTAACTGTTTAGCCCAGCCGTTCACGGCTGGGAGAGAGGACAGATGATCAAAATGGAGGCCGGAGGGCGTTCACGCCCTTTTATGCGCTAGAAAATAACGCTTCGAACGGTCTGATATTACCAATATCGGTGGCTAAACTGGAATTTTATCCTAAGTCTTTTAATGGCTTCCCCCACCCCCTTTGCCTAAAATGCCCCCATGTTTCCCTTGCTCCTTGCCGGTCTGCTGGCCATACCGTTCGCTAGCTCGCCGGATAGCGTTGCGCCGCCCTCCCCTATGGCCCAGTGGAGCGCCTATATCGACTCAATTGACAAGGATGACCTGGATTCCTTCTCAAGGGCCATCACCAGCTTCAAGGACTGCTGCACCCAATTGCCGGCGGCCCAGGTGGACTCCATCTTTAAATCTTTCCAGACCTTTTTCTTCGCCACCATTAGCCGGCACAACGATCTGATGTGGGAAAATCTGGATTTCCTGGAACTGCTCCATTCCCGGGAACGGCCCCGGGCGCCAGAGATCGAGGCCTTCCTGGAGGAGCTGGAACGCAACGGGTTGGGGCTGTATACCTTGGGCGACTTGTACTACATCGACCAGCGGGCCGATTACCTCTACAGGCAATTCTATCCCTATGTGTCCCTGGCGGTAAAGGACTACCTAAACCTGCGCAAGCTGGAGCTGGCCGCCGGTTTCTCCGATGATGAAATGCTGGTGATCGGTTATGCCCAGCTGGGCGCCAGAATCGTGGCCTGGGAGCATTACCAGGACAAATATCCCGGCTCCATCATGGCCGAATCGGCCCAATATTATTACCGGGTTTACCTGAGCACCTTCCTCACCGGCCTGCGCCGCTCCCCGGTATTTGGCCCCGGGGGTGTTCTAGATCCGGTCGTCAAGCGGGCCTACACCTCATTTTTCCGCCGCCATGACGCTACCCGGGCGGGCCGCTTGGTGGAAGATTTCTATTTCCTCCTGGCCGAGGAGGACTTTAAGTGGTCAGCGCCCATCAAAGAGTTCTACCGGCGGGAGGGGATCATCAACATGCATACTTTCCAGGTACCCTACCGCTAGGGCGGTACTGCAAAATAATCCTAGCCGAGCCGTTCATGGCTGGGCAATAAGATATCTTAATATGAGCAAGAGGGGCTTTACGCCCTGTGAAGGAAAATTGAAGCGCTGCCGGCTGCCGGACCCGCTATATTTTTAATGACAAGTTCACTACGATCTGGCGCCCCAACGCGGCCCCGCCCACAATCTCCCGGTGGACATCGTTGTTCAGGTTATTCAAATTAGCCTTGATAGTGAACAGGTCGGTGAGCCGGTATCCCATGCTTACATCGAGCACCGTATAGGTCTCGATGGTCCCAAAGAATACGCCCGCCGACCAGTCAAAAGTTGGGATATGCCGGGCGGCAAACCCCAGCCAAAAGCGATCTGCCCGGTCCGAATACTTAGCGCTCAAGGAAATCTTGTAGCGCGGCGCATTGACCGGATCATCGGCCTTGGTGAGCGGATTATAGAACGACTGGCGGCCCAGATACGAAAATCGCATCTCGCCCGAAAATTGGGGCGAGAAGAAATATACCAGGCTCATATCCAACCCGCCTATGGTGACTCTGCCATAATTGATATTGGTCAGGGTCAACTCCCGGGGGTTATCAAAATCCACTTTGTCATCGGCTGTCCCGGGTATGCCGTCCGGGCCGATGTCGATCCCGTCGAACTCACTGGTGCCCACCAGCCCGATGACGGCGCCGGAATTAAACCCGTATTTGAGCGTATCCATGACGATCGGTGTGATCCAGGTCAGGTCGGAGACGAAATCGTCGTATTCGCTGTAATAGATGTCCAATGTGGCCCGCATGCGATTGTTGATGATTCCCGAATAGCCTATTTCATAGGTCCAGATCAACTCACTGGTGATCGGTGCGATATCCTGCACGTCCTCTTTCTGGACAAACTGCCCGGGCCGCCCCAGCACCGGCGGGATATACAGAATCGCCGAGTCAGGAATCTGGGCCAGGCGGAACTCTTGTGTGGAGCCGCGACGGACGTCGTACATCATCAGTGTACCATCGGGGGCTCGCTCGAAGTGGTAGCCGGAACGATTGCCCCGGGCCTTCACCAGTGATGAGGCCGCTATTCCCGCCACGATATCCAGGTAAAGGCCCTGTGAGGAAGGGGTGTTCGACGCCCGGGCCGCAGTCAGGCGGAAAGTCTGGTTATCCACCGGTTTCCACAGCAGCCCGAATTTGGGCGAATATTGGGCCCGGTAGTTCATGGTGCCCCCCAGCAGCGGATCCTTAATAAACCTGATGCCGTTTGCATCCTGCTCACCGCTATGCAGGTCGAGGCGGCCGGCAAAAATAAACTCCACGTGGGGCCTTAACTGCGCCGTAGATTGAAAGTACAGGCCATACTCATTAGTGGTGATAAGCCCTTCGGCAAACTCATCCACCTTACCATCACCGTCATTATCGATCCCGTCGTTGTCGAAGCTCTTGCCGGCCACGCCATCGGGCAGGATGGTGCCGTAGGTCTTGGGCATGGTCCGCTGGTAGTCAGTCCCATAGGAGACCAACATCTCCACCGGCCAGGTGAAATTGGCCGTGTGCTGCGCCTGGAAATGGTAGAAGGTAGACTCGTCGATAATCCGCTCACCGGTGCGCAGGTTGCGGGTCAGGCCCGATTGGGAGGTGTTCAGATAGGATTGGATAAACAGGTCGCCATTGATATATCGCAAGTGGTAATAGCGGTAGACCCAATCCTCAGCTAAGTACCGGGCGATCCCGGTGAGGTTGATATTGGTGGCCACCGCCTGGCCGAACCCGAAAACCAGGCCGTGGTTAGAGCTGAAGTCGTAATCCAGTCTTAAATCCACCCTCTGGTTGAATACATCGAAACTAGCCGTATCCAATATCCCGTCCTGATTACGATCCGCCCGCAAGTATACTATCATATCTCCATTACCCGCCCTCAAGGAATCCGACGCCAGGAAGACCGTATCAGCCGGGCCGTAGAAATCGCCATCGCCGTCGCGGTCGAAGCGAATATCATTGCCATCCCACTTCCAGTCCCAGGGATCCTCGGCAGTGGGATATTCGCCCGCATCGAGCTGATCGCCAATCTTGCCGCCATTCTGAATCCAGAGCTCGTTGTGCCCCTTTCTCTCTTCGGGGTCCACCCACTGCCAGTCGCTGGCTCTAAAATCGACCGCAGAAAATTTGTAGCCCCAGTTGCCGAACTGGCCGGAATGCCGCATTTGGAACTTGCGGTAGTCGCGGTTGCCAAAGCTTACGCTGGCGTCAGTGCCGATGGAGGCGCTCGGTTTCTTGGTGATAATGTTGACCACCCCGGCAAACGCATTAGGCCCGTAC
>JADFMC010000258.1 GCA_022564085.1 Fidelibacterota bacterium
AAGATGTTCTCCTTCCGGTTCCGCCGAACTGCGTACACGACCTCGTACCCCTCCCGCCATTTCTCAAGAAGGCTTAGGATCGCTTCGGGCGGATCCTGAAGGTCCCCATCCATGATCACCACGGCATCCCCTTTGGCCGCTTTCAGTCCGGCAGAGATGGCCGCCTGGTGGCCGAAGTTCCGGGAGAGCTTCACCACGCTGAACCGGGCATCCTTCCTGGTCAGCGTCACCATCTGCTCTAGAGAATCGTCCATAGACCCATCGTCCACTAGAATCACCTCGTACTCCTCGCGCCAAAGAGGCGCCGCAGAGGTGAGACGCTCATATAGATCGGCGATGATCTCCGTTTCATCATAAATAGGAATCACGATGGACAACATATACAAGTCCCCTCGGGTAAACAATTTTCCGGGTAGTGGCCAGCTCTGGCCTTGCCCAATAATATATTGAACCACACTTCAATTATGGAATTTAACTTATGGTTCGGCTGACCCGGCAAGTTTTGTGGCAGGGGCAAGCAAGAGCTACGAAATCCGATGGACAAAGAACTTTACGAAGCGTTTTATAGGATTGAGCAGGAACACTGGTGGTTCCGCAGCCGGCGGCATATCATCTCCCGGTTCATTGAGAAATTGCAGGTTCCTAACGGCAGCACGGTAATCGATGTAGGGTGCGGAACCGGTGCTTTCCTGGAGGAACTGGGCACCCGCTTTAACGCCTGGGGCGTGGATTCCTCACCTATGGCCGTCTATTTCTGCCAGTCCCGGGGTATTGTCAATGTACACCAGGGTTCATTGGATGACCTTGACCTGCCGGACAACTCGGTACCTTTGATCACGTTGATGGATGTTATCGAGCATCTGGATGATGATTCGGGTATGCTGGAGGCTGCCAGGGAAAAGCTTGCACTGGGAGGACATGTCATCATCACGGTACCGGCCTACCAGTTCCTCTGGACAGCCCATGATACTGCCAACATGCATAAAAGGAGATACATACGCACCACGCTGCACTCGGTTGTGACCGGGGCTGGCCTGGAGGTGATAAAGATCAGTTATTACAATACCATTCTGTTTCCACTGATGGCCTTATCAAGACTTGCCGAAAAACTTCTGGGCAGCCAATCGGTGGACAGCCGCATGAAAACACCGGCCAGGTCGATTAACTGGCTGTTCGAGAGGCTCTTCTCCGCCGAGTATCCCTGGCTTAGCCGATTCTCGTTCCCCTATGGCGGCTCGCTCATTTGCATCGCCCGGAAGCCTCATCAGTTGACATGATCAGCAAGGTCATCAACATTGTGCCGGTAATCCTCTTCCTGGCGGCGGCGACCCCCAACCTGAATGTTCCCGGTATCAGCCAGGACGAGGTCTACTACGTGCCGCCAGTGGTCGGCCTCCTGCAGGACGGGGTCACCGAGGATTATGCCAAGATCGATCCCTCGGTCATCCATCTATTCGGGAAGCCGTTCCCCCTCATGTTCAACTACTATACGAGCTTTCTGCGCAGCTATGTCACTCTCCCCGTCTTTGCCCTGTTTGGCATCAGCGTCGAGTCGATCCGCTTGTCATCGATTGCCCTCAGTGCCGTCGGGCTCTGGTGTATGCTGCTGTTCGCCTGGCGGCTGACCGGGAACAGATTCATCGCCCTGGCGACGGGCCTATTCCTCGCATTGGATGCCAGCTTCATCTTCTACAGCCATGTCGATTTTGTGGCCGCTGCCCTGATGATGGCCCTGAAAGGGATGGCGCTCTGGAGCCTGGCAGTCTGGTGGCGCGGCGGCAGCACTCGACACCTGTGGTTGGGAGCGCTGTTTATCGGCCTGGGGGTTTCCGATCGGGCCAGCTTTCTTTGGATACCCCTGGCGCTGGCTCCCACCTTCGGTATCATCTATTGGAAGGGTTCACTGACTGAATTCCGGAGGCGGGTACCGGACAGTCGAACACTGGCCCTTGCCTTGGCGGCCTTCTGTGTCGGCGGTGCGCTTTTCATCGCTTTCAATCTGGCCAACTTGGCAGGCACCTTTGTTCCAATGCTGAAAAATTTCCGCCAAACCGGAATGGGAGTCGACAACCTGGACTTTTTCGCCAACTTGTACACCCGGTTGCAACAGCTGCCAGTCGTGCTGGGCGGCACCTATCTGCAGGAGGTGATAACCTCAGGCCGGCACCCGACAGATATCGGCTGGGATTTCACCGGCTCGCCCCTGGCGTGGGTATTCCCATTGGCGATGGGCATCCAGGCGGGCAAGCTCATCTGGCAAAAAGCACAGGCCAGACCGATCGACAGGATAAGCCTCTTCCTGGTATCGATGATCTTCTTCATTCTGATTTACTCCTGCTTCTCGCCTACCGCCTTGCGGGGACATCAGCTGCTCATGCTTTACCCCTTCCCGCACATGGTGGTGGCCCTGTGTCTGTCTCAGGCGTGGGGCTATTGGGGCCGGATTCCCTGGAACCGAACTGCCGCTTGGGGAGTGGTGCTACTCATTGCGATTGGTTCGGCCATGCGGGTTGGCCGGTTTCACCAAGCGATCGTTCGTACGGGCGGTAGTGGGGTATTCTCCGACGCGAATCATGAAATTGCCAAGCTGGGTGATCAGTATCCTGGGCATGAAATAGTCTGCATGGACTGGGGATTTAATGCGCTCATCATCTCCCTTTCGGACAACCGGGCGGAAGTTCGCCGGAATTATTATGAATTCAGTCGAATGAGCGTAACCGAATTGGCGGAATCATTTACGGAGAACCGGCTGTACCTGTTCCACTCGGAGGAGTATACACACATCGATGGCCCCCGGGCCGACTTTGAGGCCGCCCTGGAACTCGTATCTGCCAATGTTGAGACGGTCCGGTGCTTCTACCAGCGTGACAGCAAGAAGCAGGACGATCTGCTTCGGGTCGTGACGGGCGAGAGGGTTATCTATGGGCGGCTTACTGCTGCCGGCAAAAGTATAAAGGGCTAATTTCAAGGAATGTCTGACACCTTGCCACATGAATTAAAAATAGCCCGGGAAGCTTCCATCGGCCTGGGGGGCAGCGCTCTGGGTAGCGTGCTGCGATATACCTTTAATGTCCTGGTCGCCCGTTTTCTGGGCATGCACTTCCTGGGCTTATATTCCCTGGGCAATGTGGCAGTGAATGTTGCAGCGGTCTTTGGCCGGTTGGGTCTTGATATGGGCGTATTACGTTTCCTGGCCCGTTTCAAAGCCCTCAAACAGGAGTCGTTGATCAATGCTACCATCAAGCGGGCGGTGATTATCGGGGCCATCAGCGGGCTGTTGATAGCAATCGCGCTGATCATGGGGACGGATGCGCTCAGGGAACGCATTTTCCAGCATTCCCCGCCCGAAGCCGGAGTGCTCTTCAAATGGTACTT
>JADFMC010000259.1 GCA_022564085.1 Fidelibacterota bacterium
TGAATATCCATTGGCAATACCTGGCTCTCCTGTTGGTGTTGCTACTGCTGAGCGGCGCCTTTTCGGGCGCGGAAACTGCGTTCTTCCGGTTGCAGGGCAGGATCAAGGACTTCGGGGCCGATGCGGCCGTGCCGGACCGGGTGCTGGCCGTTTTGGCGCGGCCCCGCCACCTGCTGATTTCACTGCTCACCGCCAATACCCTGGTGAACATCGCCATGGCCTTCGTCGCCGCTTTAATGGCCGCCGAACTGGCTCACTCTCTGGACCTGCCCCTATCGCTCATGTTGGTCCTGGAATCATTTGTAGTAACTATAATAGTGCTATTGTTCGGGGAGGTCATGCCCAAGGTGTTGGCGATCCGGCATACGGCGGCCTTCGCCCGGGCTGCCAGCAGGCCGGTGCGCGCTTTGGTGGCCCTGCTCTACCCCCTGGGCAGCCTGCTATACGGGATAACTCGCCTGGTAACCCGCTTGCTGGGCATCCGGTCCGAGCAGATGTTTACTTCCGAGGAGGAACTCAAGGACTTGGCCGCAGTGGGCGCCGAGCGGGGAACATTGGCCCAGCAGGAACGGGAGATCATCCATTCCATCTTTGAGTTCCATGATACGGCGGTGCACGAAGTGATGATTCCGCGGGTGGACATTCTAGCGCTGGAAACCAA
This sequence comes from Fidelibacterota bacterium, assembly GCA_022564085.1. GTDB lineage: Bacteria > Fidelibacterota > Marinisomatia > SCGC-AAA003-L08 > TS1B11 > JACZSB01. Next base: position 662 of record JADFMC010000259.1, read on the forward strand.
GTCTGGTGTGGATGAGGCCCTGGAGATTGTACGGGACCGGCAGGTGTCCAAAATACCCATTTATAAAGGCAGCATCGACGACGTACGCGGCATCCTCTACGCTAAGGATGTGCTGCCTTATGTTAACGGACCACGGCCCGATGTCAATCTTCAACGCCTCAGCCGGCCCCCCTTTTTCGTACCCGAGAGCAAGGGGGTTGTTTCGTTGCTGCAGGATTTCAAGGAGCGCCGAACCAGTATCGCCATTGTAGTGGATGAATTTGGCGGCACGGCTGGTTTGGTGACCCTGGAGGATGTGGTCGAGGAAGTGTTGGGTGAGCTGCGAGACCCCTACGACCAGGAGGAGGCGGAAATTGTGCAGCTCGGTCCCCTGGAATACTTAGCCGATGCCGCCCTGTCCCTGGACGACCTGGGAGAACGGCTGGAATGTACTTTTCCCCAGGAGCGCGATTACGATACTCTGGGCGGCTTCCTTTTCGACTGCTTCGATGAAATTCCCACCGTGGGGCAAGAGACAACTTTTGATCGCTGGCGCTTCACTGTCCGGGAGCTGGACGGCAACCGCATCGCTAAAGTGGCGATCCAAGACGTGACGCGGACTGCCGAAAACCATGCCCTCTGAATCCCATCAGGTCCCCTTGAACGATACCGCTGCAGTGGGTCAAAGCCTGCAGAAGCTGCTGGACATCCTCGACCGGCTACGGGGACCGGATGGCTGTCCCTGGGACCGGGAACAGACCTCCCAAAGCTTGATCCCATACCTGTTGGAAGAAACTTACGAAGTAATAGAGTCCATCGAGGCCCAGGACACCCAGGGGCTGAAGGAGGAATTGGGCGACCTGCTGTTGCACGTGCTGATGCAGTGCAAAATCGCGGAGGAACAGGGCTTGTTCTCCCTATGGGACAGCATGGAATCGATCACCAACAAACTTATCAACCGCCATCCCCATGTATTCGGTGACGCCCGGGCTGATGGGGCTTTCCAGGCCAAGCAAAACTGGGAGGCGGCCAAAGTGCTGGAGAAGGGGCGGGAATCGGTCCTGGAGGGGGTCCCGCGCCAACTGCCGGCCCTGACCCGCGCCCGGCGCATCCAGGAAAAGGCGGCCTACGTGGGCTTCGATTGGGAGCGGATCGAACCGGTCTGGGAGAAAGTCCACGAAGAGCTGCGGGAACTGTCCCAAGCCCAGCGCGAAGCCGACAATGATGCCATAGAGCAGGAGTTGGGCGATGTCCTGTTCAGCCTGGTAAACCTGGGCCGGTTTTTGGGGGTCAATGCAGAGGGCGCGCTCCGCCGCACCATAGCAAAGTTCGAGTACCGCTTCCATAAAATCGAGGAGGAGCTGCGGCTGCGGGGCAAGACCCCGGCAGATGTCAACTTAGAAGAAATGGACGAAATCTGGAACCGCTGGAAAGACGGAGAGCCGGAAAAATAATGGCCCGAGGGCCGGTCCGGATTTATTTCCCTTTTTTAGGCTTTGGCGCCCGGTCTTTTAGTATGTTGACGGTGGCCTTCAGGTCACCCTCCTTCCCGCCCAGATCGATAACCAGGTGCCAATGACCTGCTGAAGGGGGTTGCAGGTTAGCCGGGGAGGTTGTGGCGACTCCCCCGTGGAACTTGTACTCGTCACCAAACCGGTAGTGTTCGTAATCTTTCTCGGTCATCATCCTCAGGAAGGCCTGCATACTCAGTGTGACCTGGACAATATCATATTTGCCCAGATCAAGCTGGTAGTGCAGATAATGCATTTTGCCGGGAATGGCTTATTCCCCTTCTCTGGCTATAATTCCGAACATCTCACGACTGGTGGTCTGCAATCTATTTACTACTCCCAAGCCGGGAAGGACCGCTAATCTGTTTCGATCCTTCGATTCCAACGATTATGTTATCCCCGATTACGCCCATATCATATAAATATATCAATAAGTTATCCAGCTACACAAGCCCCTATTATAATGATTCCGTCAATCCAAGGTTTTCACATAAAAGTGCAACACCGTAGCCGTGAACACCATAAACATGGTGGCAAATCCCAGCCATATCTTGCGGTTGCGCAGCTCCCGCATCAGCAGTTTCACCTCCCTGATTATTTTTGAGGCCAGCATAATACCTGGTCGGCCTTCCTCAGTCACGCGGGCGGCGTCGAAGGTGTGCACCATGGTGCGTGACTGGATCAGGGCGGTGCGGGCAGTCTGCATGTCCAGCAACAGATCGGTCACTACCAGTCCGCGGTTTTCTGCGGTGGCAATACCCTCTTCGGCCAGGCGTAGCGTGTCCTTGAGGGTCTCCAAGGCGCTGCGGATGTAGCGGGCTTGCAGCCCGCCGGGATCGTCCGCTGAGTCTTCGTGGCACTGGGCACAGACGGAACCTTCCTGCAACCCCACCATTTCTTCGCTGGTTTTTTGAATATCATGGGCGGTGTGGCAGGTGGCGCAGCCGTGATAGCCCTCGGTGATAAATATGGTACGCATTTTGGACTGGCTGAATAGCAGCTGATTGTTCACGTGGCAGGTACCACACGCCTCCTGGGCCGATGCCACCTGGGGGGGAGCGGCGCCATGGTTGCCATGGCAGTCGTTGCAGGTTGGAGCGGCCATATCGCCCCGGTCATGCAGCGCCACCCCGTGCACGCTGCCCAGGTATTGCTCCACGATATCACTGGAC
>JADFMC010000260.1 GCA_022564085.1 Fidelibacterota bacterium
GGGACACGCCCTTTGGCCATTGCCAAAGGGGGGTGCGCGGTCTCTCTCTTCCACGTTGATTTTGGGAATCCGGCGATCCGCTCAAAGCCCATCACCCCGTACGACTCACATTTTGCTTCCCTTTACACAGTCTGTGACAGAGTCTGCAACAAAAAAATCGGCCCAGCCTGCATCGCGGTCTGAAAAAGGGCGCCGCAAGGCATTGGGCCAGCATTTCCTGACCAGCGGCCGCATCATCAACCGCATCGCCGCTGCCGCCGAGCTTACCCCTCAAGACCTGGTGGTGGAGATCGGGCCGGGAGCGGGCGCGCTGACAGCACGCTTGCTAGAGCAGGCGGGAAGGGTAGTGGCGGTGGAGGTAGACCCCCATCTGGTGAACACGTTGCCGGCGCGCTTGGGCAACCCTGCATCATTGACCGTCTTGGAAGCCGATGCCCGGTACGTGGATCTGTCCTCTCTGGTGCCCTCCGGTGAAAAGTACAAGGTGGCCGCCAATCTGCCTTATTACGCCGCAAACCCCATCGTGAGGCGTTTCCTGGAGGCCGCTCACAAACCCACCCTGATGGTCCTCACCTTGCAGCAAGAGGTGGCGGCCGCGATGACTGCCGCTCCCGGGAAGATGAGCATGCTTTCGGTGGCGGTTCAGTATTACGCCGACGCCGTCATCGTTTGTTCCGTCCCTCCCACGGCCTTCAAGCCCCCACCAAAAGTAACCTCGGCGGTGGTGAAATTGGTGCTGCGCCCTGGTCCAGCGGTGGATGTGGACGACGCCGACGGATTCTTCAACTTGGTCCGCGCCGGATTTTCCGCCCCGCGTAAACAATTAAGAAACTCGTTGGGCCACGGGTTGGGGTTAAGTGGCGGTACCGTCGACGAGTTGCTGGCCCAAGCTGAGGTGGACGTGAAACGAAGGGCGGAGACTCTGGCTCTACCAGAGTGGGCTGCCATATACCGGATTTGGAGCGCATCGAGGCCGGCCGAAGATTTAAACGAAGATCAGGGTGAGGACCGGAGGGAAGCTCCGTGACGCCGGAAGAATCCCGGGTTCGCCCGGCGAAATGACCGTCGCTGCTCGCTGATTGAATCTTAGCTTAGATGTTAGAAGTAACAGCCCACGCCAAAATCAACCTGACACTGGAAGTGCTGGGCCGTCGTGATGATGGTTACCACCAAGTTAGGACCATTCTCCAAACCATTGACCTGACCGACCGTTTGGAGATCGAACCATCTTCCGGCCTGCAGGTGGAATGTGACCAGCCGGAGATCAATGGTGAGGCGAACCTGGTGTGGACCGCCGCCACGGCTTTGGCAACCCATTGCGGCATCGTTCCACACGCACGGATAGCGGTCAAAAAAGGGATCCCGATGAGCATGGGATTGGGCGGAGGCAGTAGCGATGCCGCGGCGGCATTGATCGCCCTCAACGTGATGTGGCAACTGGGCCTCAGCAGCGGGGACCTGGCCGAAATAGCCGCCGGGATAGGCTCCGACGTACCTTTTTTCCTCACTGGGGGAACGGCCTTGGCCGAGGGCAGAGGTGAGTTGATCACCCCATTGCCTTCCTTGCCGCCGATCCCGGTGATCCTGATTTGCCCCAAAGTGACCCTGCCGCAAAAGACGGCGGCCATGTATTCGTCGTTGAATCCCGCCCATTACAGCGATGGGGGTGTCACCAGCAGGCTTGTACAAATCCTGACGGGGGTCGGGTTCGTAATAGAATCTATGGGTAGCTTAACCTATAATATTTTCGAACAGGTGGTCCACGAGGCCCTGCCAGAATTGAATGGACTGTGGGACAGGCTGCGGGGGTTGTTCCAAAATCCCCTGCGGTTGGCCGGTTCCGGCCCAGCGATGTATTGTCTCCCATCAAACGAACATGAGTTCCGCTCGGCATCAAATGCCTTGCAACCCTACGGAGTAGGGGTATACCTTGTAACTACGACAGGCCCGAATCCCGCCTGGGGTCCGCAAGATGAGGCGGAGCGCGGTCTCGCTTAAGGCCTTACTTAAATCAATAGATAGAGAGCTTTTCCATGGGAATCTTGGCAACCATCACAATCGGCATGAACCCTATCCTGGCAGGCTTTGGCGGTCTGGTGTTATCGTGGCACGGTCTGTTCACATTCATTGCCGTGGCGGTTTCCGTTTTCCTGGTGCACCGGTGGGGGACCCGGGAAGGCATGGACGGAGACGCCATTCTATCGGTGGCCGTTTGGTGCATCATCGGCGGGATCATTGGCGCCAGGGTGCTCCACATCATCGATTTTTGGGGCACCGTCTATCAGCCTGATCCAATCAGGATCATTCAGGTCTGGCAGGGTGGCATCGCCGTCATCGGAGCCGTTTTAGGCGGGTTTGCCGGCGGCTCTCTGTATATCATCATCCGTAATTCCGACCGGTTTCTGGCGCTTTGGCAAAGGTTCTTCCGGTGGGCGGGCGAGCCCCATAAAGCGCCGTTGCCTGGCATCGGGCATCTGGCGGACGTGGCTGCCCCGGCGATCCTTATCTCCATGGCTATCGGCATCCTCCTTTCGCTACCCAGCTTGTGTGTAGATTCCACTGGGCTTCTCGATCGTATTCCGGAGTCACCAGAGGGAGCATTGCAGACAGGACTATCAGTCGCGATGTTGTTGCTGTACTTTCTGTCACTTGTGGGCAGCTTCATCGGCCCGGCTATACTGGTCTTCCTTGGATGGAAAGCCGTAAGCCGCGCAGTGCCTACGACAGGTTTCCTGAGTCCATTCCTTACCCCATTGTTCTGTGCAGTTTATCTGTTCTCTTTGGCCTTGCCATTCCTGCACATTCCCTCAGGCACTTCAATTCGTCCAATGTTCTGGGCCGCATTCTCTTTTCTGCTCGCAGGGATTGCCGTCTTGATGAGTCTTATGCAAATACAAATCAGCTGGACACGAGGAAAAAACTGGTTTGGCTGCCTTTTTGCGGGCATTTCGAGCCTTGGCTTGATGTGCGTGCCTCCCGTAGCACTAGGCACAATGGCGTGGATCAAGGATTTCAGCCTTTCGCATTAGTACCACGTCTTCTTGTGCGCAGAGGAACGTAGTCGGCAATACGAAGATATGCATAATCAAGAATGTGACAGCAGAACATCAGGGTTCAGGATACGCCTCGTACCTCGGCGATCCTGACCCTGTGCGTTATCGTAGAAAATCGCTCTTTGAGATTACGTAATCAACCATTTGTCCAGTAGTACGGCTTGGTATCTCACCTTTGCTAATCGACTCACGGTGCTACCGCTCCGGCATTTAGCCGTGACACTTCACGTTCGTACTTCACTTAATGAAGTGTCACATCCCACAT
>JADFMC010000261.1 GCA_022564085.1 Fidelibacterota bacterium
GGCGCAGGCATGAGCGACCGAATAAACCAAATGCCAATCCCAGAACGAAGGTGGCCAGACTTAATTTGCCTACGCCTTGGCGGAACAGGGTCCATTTGCGGGCCGCCTTCTCAATCATCCGGGAAGATTGGCACCAACGGGGTAGCGACAATCTTTTCTGTCAAGTCAGTGACCCGATAACCGTATCGCCCGGCGGCGTCCGGGGCCAGGTGCCACCAGTAGGTCGTTACATCGACGCCAGGCAGCCAATGATAGATATCGATATATTGCAAGCGAGCCGATAGCCCCGGTCGGGCGATGTTCCCCTGGCAGATGTCCGGATGGTTGCAGGGGCGCCAGCCGGAAAGGGCGACGGTGCCGGTTTTAAAGGCGGCACAGTAAATATCCGCTCTGGTGAAGTTGAAGACCGCCAGGCCGGTGGCGCGCTGCTCAATGATTACCGCTTGGCCAGTAGGCCAGGCGGAAAGGAGCATCAGCGGCAGAGTCAGGCCGATTAACAGGCGGTGAACGCGATTGGCGGGTAGCATCTGGTCGGATTGGTTCCAGGTTCAATCAGTAGGTTCAATTTAGGCAGCGCCTCAGCCGGGGGCAATGGCGGGAAGAAGTGGCAGTAGTGGGGACAGTTGGCAGTAAGCAGTTGGCAGTCGGCAGTTAGGAGTGGCAGTAGCAGGGGCAGTAGCAGTCGGCCTCGCCGTTGGCGGGGTTTCCGCTACGCTCCAACAGTGGGCGGTGGCAGTAGGCAGTTGGAAGTAATGGTAAGGTAGGCGCTTATGGGGACTTGCGGGCCAGGGTGACCTCGGAGGGAAAGGTGTTCTGGCTGACGAATAGCTGCTGTTCGATGGCAAAGCCGGCCGCGGACAGATGGCTGCCGATTACGACCGGGCGGCAACCGGTGAGTAGAGCGGGGAAGGAATCGGCCAGAGCACCCCAGGCCCGGTGATACCAGTGGGGTCCGGGGGCCATGGTGCTGAGCACCAGCCGGCCATTGGGCTTGAGGACCCGGGCGAAACCGGCCAGCAGCGGCCCGAAATCATCCTCCGGGAGCAGGTCGAGCATGTAGTTGTTTACCAGCAAATCGAAGGTGGCCTCGGGGAACGGCAATTGGCGGGCGTCGCCGGACTGCAGGTGGTAGTTATCGGTCCCCAGGGCGTCCAGGCGCGCCTGAGCCCGGGAGAGCATGGCGGGCGATAGTTCCACACCCTCGTTGCGGCCGGTGGGGTTGGCGGCCACCATGCGGGCGAAGAACAGGCCGGTGCCCACGGCTACTTCCAGCAGCGCCTGGCCGGGCTTGACCCTCGCCATCTCGAAGGCAATGGTCGCAGCCTTGGACTCGGTCAGGCGGGCCCATAGGTCGTAGATCGGGGCGGCACTGCGGTAGTGGTCGGGGGTCATGCCAAAATTTACCTTGATGGCCGGCTCGTTGTATTTAGAATCCCAGCCAGGCCCGCAATACCAGAAATGTCATTCCGAGAGTAACGAGGAATCTCTCTGAGGTTTCCTGAAGAGAGATCCCTCACTTTGTTCGGGATGACAGAAGGGTTGGGGGTAAGAGTGGGGTTTGGGAAGATTAGGGGACGAACGTGGTAGTCACCGGGGAATAAGGGGAATTTTAAAGCTCAGCGAAAGGGATTGTTAATCACCAAACCACTCAAAACTCAGGTCTTTCCATTCGGGATTCATCGATTCGATCAATGCTATTTTCTTTGATCGCCGCCAGCCCTTAATCTGCTTTTCCATGGCAATGGCCGCATTGACATCGTGGGTGGCCGCGAAATAAATCAACCGGCCGATATTGTACTTGCTGGTAAAACCGGGTACAAGCTTTTCCTTATGTTCCGTCACTCTGCGAATCAGGCTATTGGTCATACCCATGTACAGGGTACCGGACTTGTTGGTCATGATATAGACGTAGTATGTTTTCATCGGCAAAGTACCGCCCTAATACTAAGGATTCAAATCAAATGTAATATAAGTAATCTTGGGATGTAGAATATTACTTTGGCTTAAAGCAACTATGAGAAATGTCATTCCGAGAGTAACGAGGAATCCCTCCGAGGTTTCCTGTAGATAGATCCCTCACTTCATTCGGGATGACAATTGGGTTGGGGATGAGAGTGGGGTTCGCGATGACTGTTGTGGGAGGATGCCATGGAGAGCGGCAATGACGCCGGCGGCTCGCGCCTCAAGGGACCCACTCCTAACTTTAATCAACAATCATCAATCGACAATCTCTGCTCCCCGCTCCCGCCGCGAGCGCTCCAACATTTGGGCCAGGGAGTCCAGCCGCTCGATGTTGATGGTGTAGACGCCCCAGGACTCCTCCACCTTGCCGCGCACCAGGAACAGCTTCTCCCAGCGCACCAGGTCGTTGAAACTGCGGTAGCGGGCGGGGAACAGGACACATTCGAACAGGCTGGTGCGGTCCTCGAAGGTGAGGAACTCCATGGCTTGGCCCCCTTTGGTCTTCACCGTCTTGGTGGTGAGGCAGACCCCCGCCAGGTTAATGGTCTTGCCCAGGTGCAGCCGAATCTCCTTGGCGGGGACGGTGCGGCCCTTCAGCAGGCGCTGGAAGGGCGCCAGGGGGTGCCAGGATATGGGGTAACCGAAGGACGCCAGCTCCATATCAAACAGTTGGCGGCGGGTGAGGGGCCGCAGCTGGTTGGTGTGCCCTTCCCGGCCGTCATGGTGGCCCAGCTGGCCCTCCATCCCGGAGAGCACACCGCCGCCGCTATGGTCTGCCCAGCGCGACGGAGCGTGATGCTCCATGGCCTGCAGCAGCAGGTCGGGGCGGGAGCGGCCCGGCTCCAGGTCGTCGAAGCAGCCGGCTCGCACCAGGGCCCGGCAGTCCGATAGGGAAATAGCGGTGCGCCCCAGGAAATCGGCCAGGGAGGAAAAATCGCCCTCCTTGCGCGCTTTCAGTAGATTGGCGATACTTTCGGCTTGCAGCGAACGGATCTCCATGAAGCCCACCCTGATCTTGCCCCGGCGCCCCTTCCACTCAGGTAGGCTGCGGTTGATATGGGGCGGCAGGATGCGCACCCCCAGGCGGCGGGCCTCGCTCATATAAGCGTAGGCGGAGTAGAACCCGCCCCGGTTGGTGATCACCGCCGCTAAGAACTCCGCCGGGTGGTGGGCCTTTAAGTAGGCGCAGGTGAACGACAACATGGCGTAGGAAGCCGAGTGGGGCTTGCAGAACGAGTAGCCGCTGAAACTTTCGATCATGGACCATACGTGGCGCACCAAATCATCGGAGTAGCCGTGCTTCAGCGATTGTGAGATAAA
>JADFMC010000262.1 GCA_022564085.1 Fidelibacterota bacterium
GGCACGGCCTATCTGCTGGGGACCAGTATCGGGCTGTTCGGCACCATGTCACTGGACGGCGCCAACACCCAATGGGATAATCTATCAGAGATTATCGGGAATGTGGTGGTTTCGTCGGTGGCAAGCAGGGTGTCGGATCACAGGATCCTTGCCGGCACCCATGGCAGGGGTATCTTTGTCGGAGAAGTAGTTGACCTGACCCAGGCGGTCGCCGATGCCGGTGGCGGGCTGCCAACCCGGGCCACCCTGCATCAGAACTACCCGAACCCGTTCAATCCCGCTACCTCCATTGATTTCGATCTTCCGGTCTCGATGACCGTAGAGTTGGTTGTGTATAACCTGCAGGGTCGGGTAGTGGCCAGTCTGGTGGACGGGCGGCTGACCGGGGGTTCTCATTCGGTCAAGTGGCAGGGGCGTGACGCGACAGGCCGGTCTGTGGCCACCGGGACCTACATCGCCCGCCTAGTAACGCCGGAGTACACCAAGTCCATCAAGATGTTACTATTGAAATAGTTAGGTGCATAACCCCGTCCCTATCCCGCTGTAAGCGGGGCCAAAGGCGGGGCTTCTACTGAAGTGAGCGTCAGGTCACCCTGATCACTGTCGAAAGGCGACCCTGAAACTCGAAACTGAAAAGCCCCGGGATTCTCCGGGGCTTTTACGAGCCTGCCGTGAGCTTGCCGAAGGGTGGCTCGGGATCCCACTACCCTTTGGTACGCGGGATAAACTCCACTGAACCGCCGACACATGGATTGCACCCCGCAATATGCGGGGATGCCCCGCTTTCAGCGGGGTTCAGTTCATGTACGTCCCATCGTGAAATATAAAAAGTGGCAGGAATTTGACCAGTGGTGACCAATGGTGACTAGTTTGAGACTTTGCCGGCACGCTTCCGAGGAGGCGGCAATTAAATCTTGGAAACGCGGAATGTCTCCTATTGGTTTTAACTGGGGGCGTCTATAAATTCCTGACAACTACGCCACATAAGTCTCCAACGATTGTTTGCGCTGTACTACAAAGCAAGTGATCCAATTTGCAGGTGAGGAGGTATCCCATGAGTATCCGCCCTTTCGTCAAAGGCATCTATGACCAACAGATCGACGAACTCACCGGCTCCCGGGAGTTCAAAGCGCTTGAACTTGGGGAAGCCACGCGCCAGGAATACGACGCTTTCATTGGAAACGTAATAATAACGCATCTAAACTCGCCGCAATTCTTGGCATTTTTGTATTCGGTAGCTCCCCCTGCTGCAAGGGACCGCCTCAAGGACAACATGCTGGAGGAGCTGGGACTCGAAGAGGAAACCGGTGACTCCCACCCGGATCTCCTGAGGAAGTTGGCTGATGGTGCAGGCCTGAAAGGCCGGTTGGCTGATTTCGAACAACAGGCTGATGAAAGGCTCCGAGAAGTAACAAGTACCCGGTTACTCTATGGGACGCTCAAAGAAGCCGGCCTTAGCAGTATGTGCGAAATTAATGCGTTCGAGTATATGCTCTCCCGCGTTTCGGGCGCCATCGCAGTAGCTTTGGAACAACACCGGGGTCTGGACAGTGACACCCTTCTCTGGTTCACACATCACTCTGTAGTCGATGTGCAGCACGCCGAGGAAGGATTTCGATCCATTGACGACTTTGTGGAGTACTACGATTTTTCGGAGGAGGATGCCCAGACGATAGTGGAAATGAGTCTGCGCGAAAATACCTATATCAAACGGTACTTTGGCGACATTAGCCAGGGCCGTGCCGCCGGCATGCTACGCGATGATCCTTGAGTCGGCCACCATCTACGGCCTTGAAATCCCATTTATCGAGGGATTCAGCCACAGCACGAAGTCACGCACGTTCAGTGATGCCATCGTGGTCAAAGTGCGTTCCACCGAGGGCGTCACAGGCTATGGCGAAGGACTGCCCCGGCCCTATGTCACCGGCGAGAGTAGAGACACCGTCCTGCAAAACCTTCAAGAGGTCCTCTGGCCGGCAATTCGCCAACAGGAGATACCTGCATTTGAGCAGGATCGCTCTCCGGCAGCACTGGTCCGATTATCTGAGACTATACCTCCGGCGCTGGTGGAGGGCGGGGTCATTCACAATGCCGCCAGGGCCGCTATGGAGCTGGCCGTCATCGATTGCGGCCTGCGGACGGCCAATATTGGGCTAGCTGACGTTTTGCCTCCCAAGCGCCATACAGTGGTGTATAGCGGGGTCATTAGCACCAGCTCCGTTGAGGGCGCAACCAAGCGTGCCCGGCAAATGAAGGTGCTGGGCTTGGATAGCATTAAAGTCAAGGTCGGTACCCAGGACGATCTAAAGCGACTTGAGGCCATTCGCCATGTCGTCGGACCCGGCGTATCGTTGCGGGTCGATGCGAATGGCGCCTGGACTGTGGACGAGGCCATTACCAAACTCCAAATGATGGAATCTATAGATATCGCAGCCGTGGAGCAGCCCATTCCCCCAGGTAACGTTGCCGACCTTGCTAAGGTGCGCAAGAACAGCTCCATTCCCATCATGGTGGATGAATCGCTGGTCACGGAGGCGGATGCCGGGCAGTTGATCGCAGCGCAGGCCTGTGATTTCTTCAACATCCGGGTATCCAAATGTGGTGGGCTGGTTCCCACCTTGGCAATTGCCGAGCAGGCACATCAGGATCGAATTAAAATACAGGTTGGCAGTCAGGTTGGGGAGACGGCCATTCTCTCGGCGGTGGGCCGGCACCTGGCGGCCTCGCTACCCGAGGTTTCGTTTGTGGAAGGCTCATTTGGCACGCTTCTACTTTCGCAGGATGTCAGCTACGAGAACATCAGCTTCGGCTATGGCGGCGAAGCTCCGACCCTGCGAGGTCCGGGCTGGGGTATCCGGGTGTTGGAAGAGCGGCTTGAGAAATACGCCAGTACCATTGTGAGCCTCTAGCGGGGCAAGTTTCGTGGGCGCCTTTGCCACCAGCATTGTACATCTGCGGGGCCTCAAGGCAGCGGTCCCTCTGATGAGGGCCATTAAGGATCCCGCCCGGTCTCAAGCAGCACTGCTGCGTCGATTGCTCCAACAAAATGCTGACACGGTCTTTGGACGTAAGCATGGTTTCGCACGGATTTCCACCATGCAGGATTACGCGGCTGCCGTTCCCATAAGTGATTACGAAACATTCAGGCCGTACGTCGACCAGATTGTTCAGGGAGGCCAGGCGGTCCTCACCCACGAACAGCCGATCATGTTCACGACCACCAGCGGTACAACCGCTGAGCCCAAGCTGCTGCCGATCACCAAGCGCTGG
>JADFMC010000263.1 GCA_022564085.1 Fidelibacterota bacterium
CCCAAATAGGGCAATACCCCTGGCGCCGATTGAATTTATATTTGACAGTATGCTCATATGCACATAAGTTGAGCCCGGTAGTCGTTTTAAAATCCGCACCTTTGGTAAATTAGTCACTTTTAGGGAGTCCCAAGCATGCTCGAGCGTTCCAGTTCCAGCTCTAAAGTCAGCTACCCGGTGTTGGAGAGCACCCAGCACCATTTGGCATCAGTGGCCGAATTGCCCTCCCTGGCCCGGGTCTTCAGCCTGCTGGGCGACCCCACCCGCCTGAAGATCCTGCTGAGCCTGGCCCACGCCAAGGAATTGTGTGTCTCCGACCTGGCGGATATCCTTAAGATGGAAACCTCGGCCATTTCCCACCAGCTGCGAAAGTTGCGCGACGGCGATCTGGTGACCACCAACCGTGAAGGGCTTACCATTTATTATCGGTTAAATACTCCTGCCATCCGGGAAACCCTGGCCACCGGCCGGTCCCTGTTGGTGGAGGCCGCTGAGGCGGGGAGGTAGGGAGCCCCACTGCCAGCGACTCCTCGCTATTTGATCACCCACAGCTCTTCCTGCGCCTCCCCCAGCATTTCGTAGCCCTCCTCGGTAACCAGGATATCCTCCTCCAGGCCGAAGTTGACGTAGCCCCCCAGCCGGGGTTCGTCGATGTACAGGGCCGGCTCGATGGCCATGGTCATCCCCGGCTCCAGGGGAGCAAAGGCTACGCTGCCGTAGCGCTCCGGCCAATCGGGGGCCGGCAAGGGACCGATATCGTGCACCTGCATCCCGATGGAGTGCCCGGCGCCGTGGGGATACTCCTCGTAGCCCCGGCTCACCAGCAGCGACCGCCCGGCCTTGTCGACCTCAGTGGCCGCCACACCCGGCTTGATGGCTGCCAGGGCCGCCAGGTTGGCCGCTTTCATATCAGCCCATAGCCGCAGTACGAAATCCGGCGCTTTCCGCTCCCCCTTACGCAGCACGTAGGCCGTGCGCTGGATGTCCGATGAGTAGCCCCGCACCTTGAAGCAGATATCGGCCCGCAACAGGTCCCCCGGCTGGATCACCCGGTCGCTCGGATCGGAGTGCCCCCGCATGGGACCCGCCACAATGCTAAAGCACGACTCCTCCATGCCCAACTCTTCAGCCCGGCGGCGCAGGTAGTCCGCCACATCGTTCTCGGTGGTTTTCCCCGGCTTGATCACTTTACTGGTGAAGGCTTCCCGGAGGATCAACTGGGTCTTTTCCGCCGCCTCACGCACGGCCGCGATCTCCGCCGGCAGCTTGCGGCTGAACAGTGACAGGATCAACTCCTCAGAGGATGTGAACCGCAGGCTATATTCCGGTAGCACCTCCACCAGGTAATCGAATAGCCCCGTCGTCAGGCCGTCCGCCATGGGTACGTCCCGGGAGCGGTTCACGGCGATCACCGCCGGGTCCAGCTGCGCCATAATCTGCTGCAGGTGGGGCCGCACCCCTTCCTGCTTGTACGAGATCACCGTGTCATACAGGGCGCTGCTCTCCAGGGGGGTAACGTCGTAGGAGGCGGCGATGGCCACCCGCCGGTAGTTGCCCTGGCGGTCGTGGGCGAATATGAGGGCCGCCCGGGCCACCATGTGATTGCTGCCCAGCTGGCTGAGCAATGGATCGGTGGCCCCCTCGCGGGTAAACGTCAGCCAGCAGTCGATATTCTTGTCCTTGAGGACCTGCGGCAGCAGCTCGCTGAGCCGTGTGCGACGCACGGCGGCCAGGTCATCGGTGCCCTCCTGGGCGGACAGTGGAACCATCATGAATAGTACTCCTAACAGCAGAATCGGTTTTCGCACGGTGTTTCTCCTCTAGGGATTTGCGGTAAGGGCGAATTTACCTTAATTCCTAGCGGTAGTGCCGGGCGCATTGATTATCGAAATGGCTTGGGCTTCATTGTACGAGATACTTCAGCCAGGCATTGATCCCTATACCCATGTATCCTCCATATTTTTGGTTAACCCACAGGTTCGGGAAGGCAATCCGCTGGATGGCGGACTTTTGAAAAACCCTGCGGGTACATATATATTAAGTCAATGCGTGAAAACGCACACCCATCATTGGCCCTTGTTTTTATCATATGGGCTACTGTAATATGGACTTATAAACTTATTCTTTAAAAATAAGCATCCCATGTCGAATAGGCTTGTTTATTGAGTTGGGTGCAGCACAGTACTTCCGGTCCTGCTGTTTCCGTGAGATACAGAGTCACCGCAACGGAAAGCGAGTAATGAGCGATTACAGACTTCGTGACCCTCCCTCGAATCGGATTGAACCCGTGTGGCTATGCAGTAAGAATCATGTACTTCAATTACCTACAACTGATTTTTCCCGACACTATGGAGACCAGCTATGAAAAACTTGGCCGCGTGGATTAGTACTCTGATTATGGCCACCATTCTGGCAGCCCCATTATCCGCGCGAGAGACAGGCTTGGCTGGCACGGCTCCCAAACGTTTAGCCAAGGGCAACGTTACAGCGCTGGCTGCCGGACCGGACGCCACGGTGCTCAATATCAACAACCTGATGCTTTGGGTCGACAGGGACGGCTTTTTCCCCTGGACGCATAACTATGCGGCTTCGTGGGCAGCCGAGTATCCCAAGGGAACGGCTGGCCTGATCTTCGCCGAAGGGGTGCTCTGGGGCGCTAAGGTTGACGATGCCGGCACGCGGGATAATACCAAACCCAGGCTAAGGGTCAATGGCGCCACCTACGCCACGGGACTGAAGGCCGGAAAGGTACTGTATGACGGCAGCGGCAAAGTGACCGGGGCTGATGAGAATCCCGGAGACCGCCATGTCTGGCGTGTGCGGCGCGATTACCAAACGGCCGATCTGACCGAGGACGCGGCCAGCTTCTTCACCCTATCAATCGATGCAGTGACCAGCGCCGAGATTCAAGCTGTCTATGACCAATATGACTACGACTGGCAGAATTGGCCCGCTGCCGAGGGCGCTCCGTTTGAGGAGGTGAATGGGGATGGCAATTATGATCCTTTGGTGGACATCCCGGGCGAGCCCGGCGCTGCCCAGACCATCTGGCTGGTGGCCAATGACCTGCCCTACGACGATGGCCGCGAAGTCGCCCCCAATTCCTACGGCTCTCCGGCCACCGGCATGGAGCTGCAGCTCACCCTGTGGGCCTATGACTTTGCGCCCGATAACCCCCTGGGCAATATGCTCTTTAAGCGGGCCCGGTTGATCTATACCGGTCTGGCCGGCGGCCCGGCCGACGCCAAGCTCGATACCGTCTATTTCACCC
>JADFMC010000264.1 GCA_022564085.1 Fidelibacterota bacterium
CCGATCAGTAATTCCTGCAAGCCAGCGGAGGAATTACTGATCGGCTCCCCAAAAGCGGGCCGGGCGATATGCTTATAATCGGTCATGGAATAGCCCTATTCTTCTGCTTTCCTGCTACTGCCAACTGCCAACTGCTTACTGCCACATAAAAGCTATAGGTTTTACTGCTTTTCTTTCACGCTTTTGGATTCCTTCTTATCCTGGCCGGTCTTAGCGGCTTTTTTCTGGTCACCATCTTTCGTTTTAGCCTTTTCCTTATCCTTGGATTCGCCGTCGCCCCCCTTCTTGCGGGCATAATCGTTGATGTAGAAACCCGACCCCTTGAATATCAGTCCGGCCCCACCGACGATCAGGCGGCGCAGTTTATCCTGGCCGCATTGGGGGCAGGTGGTGAGCGCATCGGCGGTAATACTGTGCATTTCGTCAAAGCGATGGGCGCAGGCGTCACATACGTAACTATAAGTAGGCATATCCTCGTGTAATCCTTACTTTACCGGGGGAATGTTACCGCCGCCGACGCCGGGTGGGCTACAGGGAACTTTGCAGGGCCGCGATAGCCACCACCTGAACGATATCATCCACCGAGCAACCCCGCGAAAGATCGTGCACCGGCCGGGCCAGCCCTTGCAGCAGCGGACCCAGGGCGGTGAAGCCCCCCAGGCGCTCGGTGAGCTTATAGCCGATGTTCGCGGAGTTCAGATCGGGGAAAATCAGCACATTGGCCTGGCCCTGGAGGGGGGAATCGGGGGCCTTGCGAGCGCTGACTGAGGGCACTACCGCAGCGTCCAGCTGCAGCTCCCCGTCGGCTGGTACCTGGGGCCAGCGCTCACGGAACCGGGCGGTCGCCTGCCGCATCTTATCCACCGTTTCGTGCTCGGCACTCCCCTTGGTGGAAAATGACAGGAAAGCCACCCGGGGTGCGTGGCCAGTGAGCGCCTGGTGAAAGCGCTGGGCATCAGCGGCTATGGAGGCCAGCTGCTCGACGTCCGGATCGGGCACCACCGCGCAATCGGCGAATGTCAGGGGCGTCTCGCCGTCGGGCGGGATCATCAGGAATATGCTGGACACCAATGTGGAGGTGGCCGCCACTCCCACTATCCGGATGGCACTGCGCACTACCTCGCTGGTAGGGGTGGCGGCCCCGGCCACCAGGGCGTCGGCTTCCCCGATGGCAACCAGCCCGGCCCCGTAGTGCACCGGATCGCTAAAATATTCTTCCAGCTGGGCCGGATCCATCCCTGCGGCGAATTTCTTGCCCCCCACCGCTGTTATCATTCGGGCCCTATCCGCTCCTTTAGCGGGGTCGACCATATGCACGTTGGACAGATCCAGGTTGTGATCGTCAGCCAGCCCGCGGATGGCCAACGGCTTACCCAACAGCAGCACCCGGGCCAGCCCGGCCCCGGCCACCTGGGCCGCCGCCTGCACCACTCGAGCGTCGTGGCCCTCTGCCAACACCACGGTCCGATAGACGGACGCGGCTTTGCGCCTGATGGTGCTGATAACGTCAGTCACCGGAATACTTGCGCTTTAAATATTCGCTCACGATAGGCGGCACGAAGCCCGACACGTCCCGGCCATAGCTGGCCACCTCGCGGATCATGGAGGAGTTCAGGTAGGTATAGCGGTCGTGGGGCATCAGGAACACGGTGGTGATATCCGGCTCCATGTCCCGGTTCATCAGCGCCATCTGATACTCCACCTCGAAATCGGACAGCGCCCGCAGGCCACGGATGATACCGCAGGCTCCCTGCTCCCGGGCATAGTCCACCACCAGGCCCGAGAAGTGGTCCACTGCCACATTGCCCAGGCTGCTGGTGGCTTCCCGGATCATGCTCAGCCGCTCCTCAACGGTGAACAACGGCTGCTTGGCGGGATTGACCGCGATTGTTATAATCACCTTGTCGAACAGTGCCAGCGCCCGCTCCAGGACGTCAACATGGCCGTTGGTGAGGGGGTCGAACGAGCCGGGATAAATCACTGTTTTCATTATATCTTCCATGCTATGCAGACCTTGGTTGTACCATAGCGCCGGGTATCGACTTCCGCTGGCGTCTCTGCCCTGGTGGACAGTTCCATGACGAAACGGCCCCCCGGCGCCAGGGCGAACTGCGCTTGGCTGGACAGCGCCTCCCAGGAAATGCTGCCGTAGGGCGGGTCGGCCAGGACCACATCGAATCGCCGCCGATTGCCGGCCAGGAAGGCCAGAGCATCGTCATTGATCACCTCGCACCGGCCTCTGTCCTGCAAGCGCTCCAAGTTGGCGGCCACCAACGCCACCGCCCTGGAATCATGGTCCACGAATGTGACCCGGGCTGCACCGCGGGACAACGCCTCGATCCCCAGGGAACCGATGCCGGCGTAAAGGTCGCAAACCGTCAGGCCGTCCCACGGCTCCAGTCGCTGAAAAATCGATTTGCGCACCCGCGCCTGTGTCGGGCGAATCCGGGAATCGGGGCTCTCCCGCAACTTTACGCCTCGATACCGGCCTGCGATGATAACCGTGGCGATTCCGGTTCCTCCAGGCTGAACAGCACCCTTAACAGGTAGGTCTCGGTGGGAACATTGCTCTGGCGCAAAAGGCTCATGCGGTGATAGTGGGCCGGCGGGCGGCGGGTACTGAGCATATTCAGGTGGCCATGGATATCCTCCAGTGTACCGCGGATAACATATTCGCCAGAGGCGTTGGTTCCGGGCACCATCTCCACCACGTCCCCGCCGGTAGTCATTATCTGGGCCTGGAGCGAATCGAAAAATCCCACGTAGCCATACTCGGCCGGCCGCAGTATGCCCAAGGTGTCGTCAGCTGTATAGGTCACCGACCCCAGCCAGTAGCCCGGCGCCTCCGTGCCCCCCGGGGCCAGCAGGTCATCCTGCCGATAACCTTCAACCATGGCATTCATCTGGGGAAGATACTGCGACAGTTCCCAACCCCAGATCCGGTAGATCAGTACACCCGCCCCGGCATCCATGAAGTCGATGGTGGCCTGGGCAGGCAGTTGTTCGATGAAAGCCGCCATGATGGCCGCCGAGGAACCCGCCATAACGGCCGGTGGCGGCGGGATTACCTCCTTGGGCGCGGCTGGGGGTGTTACGGAAATTATACTCACCCGCGCAGCCCGGTATTGCACCCAGGCCTCGTAAGCCCAATAGGCCGCCACGCCGATCATAACCAGAATTACCAGGTTCCACAACCGCCGGGCAAACGATTTTCGGAGCTTTACCTGCGCTGGCGACACTGAGGTCTTTTGAA
>JADFMC010000265.1 GCA_022564085.1 Fidelibacterota bacterium
ATTTCTCGAATCATGGTACTGCGGCGTTGATTTATAGCGTTTAAGAGCCACCGTGCCTGCTCAAGTTTTTGCCGGACATATTGCTTGGTATCTTTTTCAGTCTTGTTGCCACGTTTTATCAGGCTCTTATAGCTGGCGTTAATGCGCAGGCGAGGGACATTACGGTCATTATGAAATACGATGTAGCTATCGCCGGAACGCTCAATCACGAGATCGGGCACAATGGGCATGGCCGGAGCATCAAAACGTCCATGAGCGGGTGTAGGCGAAAGGCTTCTGATAGTTTCCATCGCTTTTTGGGCTCTGTCAAAAGTCACGGCCATCATTTTAGCAATCTGTAATGTCGATTTCTTGTCCAGATGATGAATATGCTCCTGCACTATTCTATAAGCCAGCGAGCCTTCAAGCTTTCGGTCTTTAAGTTGAATTAGAAGAGATTCCCGAAGATCTCGCGATCCTACTCCCATGGGATCGAAACGTAGCACTAACAGGAGTACCTGCTCAACTTTTTCGACTTCAATCTCAAGTTCGACGGCCATCTCAGCTACGCTGATAGCCAGGTATCCGTCAGGATTGATATTGCCGATGATGTATTCACCTATGAGATGTTCTTCCTCGGATAATTTTAGAAAAGAAAGTTGTTCACCTAAATAATCGTAAAGGTTCTCGCTTTTGGAAGCGGTTCCCTCAAAAGTTTCTTCTAACTGCTCACGTTGTTCGCGAACTTTGTATCCGTCATCATCTTCGTTCAGGAATTCTTCCCAATCGACATCTGATTCTTTATCGTCATCTTTTTCTTCAAGATCTATCTCAGCTTCGTCGGAATCTTTTTCGGTGTCTTCTTCCAGCTCTTCAATCTCTTCAAGCAGGGGATTAGTAGCCAGTTCCATTCGCAGAGTTTGCTCCAGCTTAAGCAGAGGCATTTGCAGCATTTTCAGAGATTGAATCAGCTGCGGTGCTAATGTCTGCCTTAATGAAAGGCGAAGTTCAAGTTTCATAATTCCCTTTAGGGCTGTATTCTTTTCAGGCCATCAGTTGTAATATATGCATTCTCTGTATTTCGTTATCGGTATCAATTGAAGCCGATTAACATCCTTTGGCCAGTTCGTCCTATATGCCCTGGGCATGGGGACCGTAATAATGGCGTTGACAATAGGGATGGCGTTCTTCAAGGGAGCTATGGTACACACTATGCGCAAGGCCCTTCCCTACATCCAGCCCATCGGTTCCTGGCTGATGGTGTTGGCCGGCGCATACATCATCTTCTACTGGCTGACCATCGGCGGATTGTTGTAGAGCAAGGTACGTATATATCGCCTTGATAAAAGTAACGAAGAGGGAGAGCCAGATGGAAGTTACAACCAAAGCCAAGATCACATGTCCGGTATGCGGTTTTACCGACGATATGGAAATGGCAACTGATTCCTGCCTGTTTTTCCATGAATGCGCCAATTGCAAAACCGTCCTCAGGCCCAACTCAGGGGATTGCTGCGTCTTCTGCTCATATGCGCACGTCCAATGCCCTTCCCAGCAAAACGAGAGGGCGGCTTAAATGGGCCTGAGATGGTCGAGCGAATAATCCCCATAAAACAAAGGTTCACAAAGGAGGAAACTCAATCATGGCAAAAAAGAAGTTGTTAATTTCCTTGGTCGCACTGGGGCTAGTGGGGACACTTGCGGCAGTTGCAGGTTTGGGCCTGGCCGGGGCTTTTGATTCGGACGATCCCTCCCCCGCCAGGGTCGCGAGACCAGCGACAACGTCAACTCCCCCTCTGGCGCCCGACAATCCCACATCCGGCACGCTGTTGGCCCCGGATCCCGACTTCCAGGAGGAATTGGCCAGGGCCGGCATCTCTACTCGGGGCTGGGAAACCGACTTCAGCAGGCACAGTGTCCCTTTCGACGAGATATTTTCGGGCGGTGTCCCCCGTGACGGGATTCCACCCTTGGATGACCCCAAGTTCACCACGCCGGAACAGGCCGATCAGTGGCTTGGCGATGCAGAGCCGGTTATCAGCTTCGAGATTAACGGCGATGCCAAGGCCTACCCCCTCCAGATTTTAATCTGGCACGAAGTGGTGAACGACGTGGTCGGCGGTGTGCCCGTGGTGGCTACCTTTTGTCCCTTGTGCAATTCTGCCATCGTGTTCGACAGGACCCTCGACGGAGTTGTCTATGACTTCGGGGTCTCGGGCAAGCTGCGCAACAGCGACCTGATCATGTGGGACCGGCAGACCGAGTCCTGGTGGCAGCAGTTCACCGGGGAGGCGATTGTTGGGGAGTTGACGGGCACAAAGCTCACCTTCCTGCCGGCTTCCATCATCTCCTGGGTAGACTTCAAAGCCGCCAATCCCGAGGGCCAGGTGCTCTCCCGGGACACCGGGTTCAGCCGGCCCTATGGCCAGAATCCCTACGTGGGCTACGACCGGGCCGACAACCCGCCCTTCCTGTTCCAGGGTGATCTGGATGGGCGCCTGCAGCCCAAGGAGCGAGTGGCGGCAGTTTCTATTGGCGATGAGGATGCCGCCTTCCCCTTCTCAGTCCTGGCAGAGGAGAGGGTGGTCCACTACACAGTAGGAGGACAGGACCTGGTGGTCTTTTTCAAGCCTGGAACCCGTTCCGCACTGGATGGCCTGCTCATCGGCGACTCCGATGAGGTAGGCGCCACCGGGGTGTTTGACGTTAACCTGGAGGGTCAAACACTCACCTTCCAGGCTGATAGAGACAAATTCGTCGATAACGAGACCGAGAGCGTTTGGACCATCCTGGGTGAGGCTACCGAAGGCCCGCTGGCCGGCAAAAAGCTAACGCCCATTGTCCACGCCAACCACTTCTGGTTTTCCTGGGGAGCCTT
The DNA here is from genome assembly GCA_022564085.1 of Fidelibacterota bacterium. Classification (GTDB taxonomy): domain Bacteria; phylum Fidelibacterota; class Marinisomatia; order SCGC-AAA003-L08; family TS1B11; genus JACZSB01. The sequence goes on from JADFMC010000265.1 coordinate 2,855, forward strand.
CAAGCCCGATACCAGGATTTATCAAGGGGCCAGCTAACCCGCCAGGGATCATCTGGCGGTACCCGGCCGTCCGGTCGACCATTCGTCAGCCAAGAGGTTGATCTGGAGATCAACCTCTTTTCTTATTGGAATCAGTGAGTCGAAGGATGTCCCGCCAGGTCCGGGGCTGCATGATATTTATATTAATGCAGTGGAGGAGGTGAAGACCGAATGGACCGGCTACCACGTATCAATCCTTTCAATCCCAAACTCGGGGGGAATATCTCCAAGTGGCTTTTGCTCGGCGGAGGAATATTGCTCCTGCTGCTCATCTTCCTTCCCAGTCCCTCCACCATCCCGGAGCTGGAAATAAGTCAGGTGTTGCAACTGGCCCAGACCGGCGAACTGGCTGAGATC
>JADFMC010000010.1 GCA_022564085.1 Fidelibacterota bacterium
CGTCCTCGGTAAGGCCGCTGTGATGGTGCAGGTCACCCCACACAACCCCCTGCCCTGGCAGGTCGTCGGAGGCCAGGTAGGTGTGCATGGCAGCCTGGGGCAAACCCGGCAGGTTGTGGGTGGTGCAGCTGCGCAGGCGGCCCCGGCAGCGATAGTGGAATGTCACCCACCACTTTACATAGCCCGCCGCCTCGGGACGCTCCAGCTCCACCACCCGGTGCCACCAGAGGCCGGCCAGCTCCTCCTCCACCGTGATAACCGTCCAGGGGCGCGGCCCCTCACCGGTGTCTAAGGCCACCTCCACCCGCTCCAGGCGAATGGGGAAGCGCTGGGCGTCCTTTACCAGCAATAGCAGGGGCGGTTTTTGGCCGGGAGCGATGCGAGTGGGGAGGTCGGCTATGATCTCCGGCTCACGACGGTAATAGCGGCTGGCGCCGGGCAGCCAGCGGTAGTGCAGCTCGATGTATAGCAGGGGCAACAGCCATCCCGCTAAGGGTAGCCACAGGTCGGGGGACACAATTAGCATGGGAGGAAATTAGGCGGACGGTCAGGGAGAAGCCAAGGGGGGAGGGAGCAGAGATTGTATATTGACAATTGAAAATTGGGGGGATATCCGAGGCATTCCACGAGCTCCATACAGGTTCCGGCGACGGATGGCGTTGCGATACTCCCGCCTGGCATTTTCCCCCATAACCAACTATCCTCCATTTTTCGGTTATATAGATTATGAGGCAATCCGCTGGCTAGGCGACTTTTGAAAAACCAATCGGTTACATTTAATTTGATGCCATGAGCGCTAATGCGGAAGAAAATTATCATCTTGCTATTTACAATAATCCTACCCACATTATTGTCTGCAGAAGGATCCTTGAGGGAGGAGGCAGCCATGAAAACCCTGATCCTGATTTCCCTGTCTGTGCTGCTCATAAGCGCACTACTCATCCACGCCCAAAATATCCCGGGTCATACTGAATCCCTTGGCCAGCCGGAGGCTTACTCCAGGGATCAATCTCAGCATGTATGGCGCCACAGGCCCGGGCACCCCTTCGACCTTCCCCTGCCAGGAGCGCGCCGGCGTCCACCTGGCGAGTTCCAAGGTCCGCTCCTGGACCGGCATCTCACCCCTGTCCCGCCCGTAGCGTCGGGATTTCCCCTCTCCTCAAGGAGAGGGGCCTCGCGGAGCGAGCGGGGTGAGGTTCTTTCTCCTGCGGACCGGGATCCCCATTGGCCTGATCCGGAACGATACCGGCCAGGCAGTCCGACTCCGGTGGCCGCCCACACCCTCATCGGCGACGTAGACACCGCCTGGGTGCGGCACTATGCTTCGGACCTGGCGCCCGTCTCTGATTGGGCCAGCGCTATGGCCATCGATGCTGAGGGCAACGTCTACGTCACGGGTTCCAGTTATAGTCCCTTGCCCGGCAGCGATTACATCACGCTGAAATACAACCCCCAGGGGTCCAGCAGTGGGTGGCCCGCTACGATGGCCCCAGAACTTCCAATGACGGGGCCACCGCCCTGGCCCTGGACGCTGCGGGGAACGTCTACGTCACGGGAAGCAGCCAACGCGGAGGATCCAGCGTATATACGACCATCAAATACGTTCAGACGCCCCCCGTTTCAGTCGCCGATGAGCCTGGCGGCCCGCCGACAGGCTATCGCCTGGCCCAGAATTACCCCAATCCTTTCAACCCGTCTACCACAATTCACTATGATCTACCCCAGGCCAGCAGGGTGCGGCTGACCATCTATGATGTCATGGGCCGGGAGGTTATCCGCCTGGCCGATGGTGACATGACTGCGGGTTACCACCAGGAAGTCTGGAATGGTGAGGGTATTGATGGCCGCACCATCCCCACAGGCATCTACATAGCCCGTCTGCATGCCACGCCAACGGCGGGGGTGACAAAGGAATTCACCAAGTCCATCAAGATGCTATTATTGAAATAGCAACGCCTTGAAGCAGGGCAATCGACTGAAAATTGCTCCCCGCTGCTAGAATCTAACAGACCGTCGGGACATTATGCCCTTGGGGCGGCCGGATTTTCATCGGGAGTTCCCCTGAAATATTAATCCCTTCTTCTACTAATGGCTAATTGTGGGGTTACGTTCCGTTTTGAACCTCTCCCCTTCGCTTCGCGATGCCCCTCTCCGTATAACGGAGAGGGGACGGCCGCAGGACGGGGGTAAGGTTTTCCTCGCCAGAGACGTTTCCTCTGGGCAGGGAATCCCTTATGGAAAAACAGTTTCCTCCACTTGTCATTTTCTAAATTTCTCGATAGATCAGTCCGCCAGCTGGCGGATCAGTGAGTTACAGTCTCATGTATTCAATTTTCGGGGGAACTCCAGGATTTCCATCTCTTGATTGCCTCCAGAGCCGGGTTTAAATTCAGCCGCTTTTCTGAATTAATATCATTTTTAGCGTTATATTCCCACGAGGTTAAAGTGGCCAGCACGTCAGATTTTCGTAACGGGTTCATATTCTCACACAAGGGCGGCTTGTGGAAGATTGTGGAATTCATGCATGTGAAGCCCGGCAAGGGTCCCGCTTTCGTGCGCACCAAGCTCAAGAATGTGCGTACCGGGCAGGTGGTGGACGAGACCTTCCGGGCGGGTGAGAAAGTGGATCAGGTTAAGGTGGAGGCCAAGACCCTCTCTTACCAGTACAGCGACTCGGAGCATTATTATTTCATGGATAACGACACTTTTGAGCAGGTGGCGCTGTCGGCGGAGCAGCTGGGTGGGGCCGTCGACTTCCTGGTGGATAACCTGGAGGTGACCATCGCCTTTCACGGGGTCGAACCGGTGGAGGTGCGGATACCGGCCCATATGAATATTAAAGTGGCCAAGACCGAACCGGGCCTGCGGGGCGATACGGCCACCGGCGGCAGTAAGCCCGCCACCCTGGAGACCGGGGTGACTCTGCAGGTACCTCTGTTTGTGGAACCGGGTGAGACCATTCGCATCGACACCCGGGAGCGGCGCTATATCGAGCGGGTCAAAGGCTGACGCACTTACATTTATACGACGTATCGAGGTAGGGATGCTCAAGGATAAAATACAAGAACTGATCGCCATCATCGAGGAGAGCGGTGTCAATGAGATAGAGGTCTCCAGTTGGTGGGGGCGCAAGATTCGAGTCACCAAGAACAGTTCGGCCCCGGCCGGTACGTTCGCGCCGCCAGCCACACCGGGCCCCCCCATAGTGGGAACCGCCGGCCCACCGGAAGCGGCCCCCGAAACTTCCCGCCATCATACCATCACCGCCCCCATAGTCGGTACCTTTTACGCGGCCGCATCACCCGAATCGCCGCCGTTCATTAAGGTGGGCGACCGGCTAAAAACGGGACAGACCATTTGCATCATCGAGGCTATGAAGATCATGAACGAAATCGAAAGCGACGTTGATGGTACCGTAGTGGAAATCCTGCCGGACAACGCCACGCCGGTGGAGTTCAACCAGCCGTTGGTGGTGGTGGAGCCGGCCTGAGCCCCATGGGATCACCTCGTAAAGCGTGTGATAAGCCCCTTGCTTTGCTCGGGATAAACTCCGGCGAACTGCTCGGCCCAGTTCCGGGGCGTCATGCCACCTCCCCTCAATCGCTAAACGACAGCTGACCCATGTTCAGTAAAGTGCTGATCGCCAATCGGGGGGAGATAGCACTACGGATTATTCGAACCTGCCACGAGTTGGGCATTGCCACCGTGGCGGTCTATTCCACGGCGGACGAACTGGCCCTGCACGTGCGGTTCGCCACCGAGGCGGTGTGCATTGGGCCCCCAGACAGCAAGCGCAGCTACCTGCACATTCCGGCCATCATGGCCGCCGCCGAGTTGACCAATGCCGACGCCATCCACCCGGGCTACGGTTTTCTGGCGGAAAACGCCGAATTTGCTCAAATTTGCACCGATCACGGCATCACCTTTTTAGGTCCTTCGGCCAGGATCATCAACCTCATGGGCAACAAAGCTCAGGCCCGCAAGACCATGATCGCCGCCGGTGTTCCGGTCATACCGGGATCCAAAGATGTAGTTCCCAACGTCCAGGAGGCCATCGGTATCGCCGAGGGGCTGGGTTACCCGGTGATGGTCAAAGCGTCAGCCGGGGGCGGGGGCCGGGGCCTGCGCCAGGTGGACACCCCGGAGCAACTACCAAACCTATTTGCCCAGGCGAGCAACGAGGCCCAGTCGGCCTTTGGCAATGGCGACCTGTACCTGGAGAAATACGTCCGGGAACCGCGCCACATCGAAGTGCAGATCCTGGGCAACGCCGACGGGAAGGCGGTGGCTCTGGGCGAGCGGGAGTGTACCATCCAGCGCCGCCACCAAAAGCTGTTGGAGGAATCGCCCTCGCCTATTGTGGATGATAAGTTGCGCAAACAGCTGTGCCAGGCAGCCGTGCTGGCAGCGGAGCACGTGGGTTATGTGGGGGCCGGCACAGTGGAATTTCTGATGGATGCTGACCGTAAGTTCTACTTCATGGAGATGAACACGCGCATCCAGGTGGAGCACCCCGTTACCGAGCTGGTCTACGGGTTGGACCTGGTAAAACTGCAGATCGGCGTGCACGCCGGGGTACCGGTGCCCGGTTGGGTGCGGAAGGCCCGCCTGCGGGGTCACGCAATCGAGTGCCGCATCAACGCCGAGGACCCAGCACACGACTTTCGTCCCGGTCCGGGATTGATCAGCAGCTTTCACATTCCGGGCGGCATGGGGGTGCGGGTGGATACGGCCGTTTATGCCGGGTACCAGGTCCAACCATATTACGACTCCATGATCGCCAAGCTGATCGTGCACGGCCCCAACCGGGATGAGGCCATCAACCGTATGCAGCGGGCGCTGGAGGAATTTGTCATCGAGGGTATCCCCACTACTATCCCGTTCCAGCAGCAGGTATTGGCCCACCCGGATTTTCGTCGGGGCGAATTCACCACCGCCTTCCTGGAGACCTTTGAGTATCAACCGGCGATGGAAAACGCATGAATATCCCTACCGACCTGCAGTATACCAAAGACCATGAGTGGATCCGCCGGGAAGATGACCTGGCGGTGCTGGGCATCACCGATTTCGCCCAGAGCGAATTAGGCGATATTATTTTTGTGGAGTTCCCGGATGTGGGGGCCACCTTTAAACAGGGCGAGGTATTCGGCACTGTGGAGGCAGTGAAAACAGTGGCCGACCTGTTCATGCCGGTGGCAGGGGAAGTGGTGGAGGTTAACTCGAGCCTGGAAGGCAACCCCGAACAGGTAAACAGCGATCCCTATGGCCTGGGCTGGATGGTCAAGGTCAGGATTGCCGATTCATCCCAGCTGGATGATCTAATGGGCGCCTCGGAATATAAAGACCTGGTTGTGTGACCCGGCAGCATCCCTATATACCGGCCACCGAGGCTGAGGAAGAGGCCATGCTGGCAACCATCGGCGTGACATCCTTCGAGGCGCTGATCCATATCATCCCGGCTGACCTGCGCCTGCGGGTCGACCTGGACCTGCCACCGAGTAAATCGGAGGTGGAACTGGTTGCTGAACTCAGCCGGTTGGCGGAGCGAAACCGGCCCGCCGGCGCTCGAACAAGTTTCTTGGGCGGCGGTGTCTATGACCACTACACCCCCGAGGCGGTCCCGGCCATCGCCATGCGATCCGAGTTCTACACCGCTTATACCCCTTATCAGGCCGAGGTGAGCCAGGGCACGCTACAGGTCATGTACGAGTTTCAAACCATGATCTGCGAGATCAGCGGGCTGGAGGTGGCCAACGCCTCACTATACGATGGAGCGTCCGCGGCGGCCGAGGCCTGTTCCATGGCCTTGGGGATCACCGGCCGCCAACGGATACTACTTCCCGAAACCGTGACAGCCGCCACCCGGGAAGTAGTGGCCACCTATCTGCAAAATCGTGATGCTGAGCTGATTACAATTGCCAGCCGGGACGGGCGGCTGGACCTGGCCGACCTCAAGGCCCAGTCGGCCGGGGCTGCTGTGGTGGTGGTGCAATCGCCGAACTGCCTGGGACTGGTGGAGGATTGGGCGGCAGTGCGAGAGGCGTTGGCTGATGATAAAACCGTACTGATCGCCTCAGCCGATCCGCTCACATTGGGATTGCTGGAGAGTCCCGGGCAAGCCGGGGCCGATATTTACGTGGGGGAAGGCCAATCATTGGGCATCCCCATGTCGTTCGGAGGGCCGTACCTGGGGTTGCTGTCAGCCAAATCTAAATATGTCCGGCGCATGCCCGGCCGGATTGTGGGCCGCACAACCGATCAAAAAGGCCGCCCCGGCTTCGTGATGGTGTTGCGCACCCGCGAACAGGACATCCGCCGTGAGAAGGCCACCTCCAACATCTGCACCAACCAGGGCCTATTGGCCTTGTGGGCCACGGTTTACCTGTCTCTACTGGGTCGTGATGGGCTGACACGGCTGGCCCGTTTGTGCTTCGACCGCAGCCAATACCTGGGCCGGGCAATCGACGCCTTACCGGGCTATACGCTGCCGTTTGGATTCGGCTATGTGAAGGAGTTGGTGGTCCGGCCACCGGTGCCCGCCGGCGAGCTGCTAAGTAGTGCCGCCAAGGAGGGCTTCCTGCTGGGTACCGTTGAGTGGCAGGGGGAGCGGTTCTTGCAACTGGCGGTGACCGAAAAGCGCACCCGGGCGGATATGGACCGCCTGGTGGCATTCTTGGCGGCGAATTCGTGACTGTTTTCCATAGTCTGTTGGAGCGTCTCGATCACCAGAGCGCCAACTATATGGTGCTCATCGATCCGGATCGCAAGAACGATGGTCACCTGGAGCAGCTGGTGGAGGCAGTTAATGCTTCGGGCGCCGACGGGATCCTGGTGGGCGGTAGCCTGATCATGGACGGGCAGTTTGAGCAGCGGGTAGCCCAGATCAAGGCGGCGGCCCAGGTGCCGGTGATCTTGTTTCCTGGAGGTACAACTCAGCTCACCCGTCATGTGGACGCGGTGCTGTTCATGTCGCTGCTCAGTGGCCGCAATCCCCAGTTTCTGATCAGCGAGCAGGTCCAGGCGGCGCCCATTATAAAGCACCTGGGACTGGAAACCGTGTCCACCGGCTACCTGCTGTTGGCCGGGGGCGGATCCACGGCCGTGGAGTTTATGAGCGATACCCGGCCGTTGCCGTTGGATAAACCGGACCTGGTTGTGGCCCACGCCCTGGCTGCCCAATACCTGGGCATGTCCCTGGTATACCTGGAGGCCGGCAGTGGGGCTCCGCGATCCGTGCCCGACGAGGTGATCCGGGCGGTGACCGAGGCCGTGGACATTCCGGTGATGGTGGGGGGTGGTATTCGCGATCCTAAGGCGGCGGTTGCCAAGGTACGGGCCGGGGCCAAATTCGTGGTCACCGGCACAGTGGCGGAGGAAACGGGGACTCCCGAGCTGCTGCGGGCCTTCGCTGAGGCCGTTCACCAGGGCTGAAGGAGCCGGCCGCCAGGGTACAGAGCCGGGTCCTGTGAAAGACTTACTCGAGGACTACCTACTCTACGCCCGGGTCGAACGCAATCTGGCGACCACCACTTTAGCGAGCTACGAAATTGACCTTAATCGCTATCTGGAGCATCTCCGGGATGCCGGTGTTGACGACCTGGACCAGGTACGGCAGACCCACATTCGGGGTTACACCCGCCGGCTGAGCAGCCTGGGCCTGGCGCCGGCCTCCATCCACAGGGCGTTCTCCGCCATACGCGGGTTGCACAGGTTCCTGCTGGCCGAAAAGCGGACCGCCAGTGACCCCTCCGTGTTCCTGGAGGCCCCCAAGCAACCCCGCCGCCTGCCGAAGGTACTGGAAGTGGGGGAGATCAACGCCATTATCGAGGCGGTGGACACCGGTAATCCCCGGGGGGTGCGGGACCGATCCATGATATCGCTGCTGTACGCCTGCGGCCTGCGGGTGTCGGAACTCACCGGCCTGAGCCTGTCCAACCTGTTGCCGGAGCATGGCTTATTACGGGTGCTGGGCAAAGGCTCCAAGGAGCGGCTGGTGCCTGTGGGCCGCCGGGCCGCTGAGGACCTGGCAACCTACCTCAAGGAGGCCCGCCCGCTGCTGGCTGCCAAGCGGAAAGCCCGCAACAAAGGCGAGGTCTACCTGAATGCCCGGGGCAACCCTTTGACCCGCGGGGGAGCATTTCAAATCGTGAAACAGTGGGCTCGGCGGGCGGGGGTCACCAAGGAGGTCTCGCCTCATATCTTCCGCCACAGCTTCGCCACCCACCTGTTGGAGGGGGGCGCCGACCTGCGGGCCGTGCAGGAAATGCTGGGCCACGCCGATATCACCACCACCCAGATCTATACCCACCTGGATCGGGATTACCTGAAGGAAGTCCATAAGCAGTTCCATCCCCGGGGGTAGGGGGGCTCAGGGGGGAAATGAAAAATGGGTGGATGGGAAAAGCTACACAACCTGTCGCGGCCTCAGCACCACATGCTGAAAATACTCCCTATGAAGTGCTCGGGTGCAAACCAGTAATATCCAGCGTCAACCGTAGTCCTTATGTTCACGCTAGCGCAACTGCTTCTGCATTTACCCTTTAATTCCCGATAGCGCGATCCCTTCTGTGAAAAATTTCCTGAACGAAAAGAAAATAATCAGTATAGGTATGGTCAAAAGGGTTGCCCCAGCGGTCTGGATACCTGGATAGGAGCTATATTCGCCCTTGGTAAACAGCCCTAGTAAAACACTTAGCGGCATTAGATTGTAGTCCTTGGTTACTATCAGGTACCATAAGAATTCGTCCCACATGGACATGAAGGTGAATACGGCCACAATTATGGTTACCGACTTGGATAATGGCAGCATGACCTGAAATATTATCCGCAATTCCGAACAGCCATCAATCCGGGCGGCATCGATCAGCTCCTGTGGTATTGTTCTAAAAAATTGTCTGAAAAGAAATATGGCCCAGGCGCTCATCATAAATGGTGCAATCATTCCCTGATAAGTATTGATCCACCCCAGTTTTGTCACCAATAAAAACCTTGGGATTAAAAACAATACTACCGGAAACAACATTTGAAATAGGATAAAATTATTTAATAGGCTCCGGCCTCTAAATCTGAGCCGTGCTAGGGCATATCCCGTAATTGCCCCGAAAATAACTACAGAGAGTGTAGTGACCGAGGAGACTAGCAGACTATTGGCGAGAGCCCTGATGAAAGGGTTGGCGGAACCGGTTGATCCCATTAGGAAAATCATTCTATAATGTTCAAGGGTAAGACTAGTTGGTATAAATCGGTCAAAGATCTCCGCTGGAACTTTAAAAGACGCCAACACCATCCAAATATATGGGAATACCATTGGAACCAGGCCCAAGCTAAGCAATGAATATGTAAGCAATTTTCCGTAAGATCTAAAATTTAGTCTATTTAAAGTATAGCGGCCCATTTTTAGGCGATGTCTTTCTCGACGATTTTTCTTATGAAGAATACAAATGCAAAACTTATCGCTGCCACGATAATGGCAAAGCTGCTTCCATAACCGGCATGGAGATTTGTAAACGTATGATAGTAGATCTGCATTACAAAGGTTTGGGTGCTATCCAATGGCCCACCACCAGTGATCATATATGGCTCGGTGAATACGTTAAAGGATAGCATTATTGCAAAAATAAAAATAATGGTAAATGATGGATTTAAAAGGGGGATAGTGATTCGAAAGAATTGTATAATCTTTCCGGCACCATCGATTTCGGCGGATTCATAAATTGATTTTGGAATTGATTGTAAGCCGGCCAAAAATATCAAACTATAATAGCCAAGAAATTTCCATACGACAATTAATGCAATAGAGGCCATAGCAATTTTAGGGCTTGAGAACCATGGAATTGTGATCCCTATTCCGCCCAGCCAAGTATTGATAATGCCATTACCTGAGAACATGAGGTTAAATACAATGGAATATGCTACGCCTGCGGAAACATAGGAAATAAGGTATCCCGAGGCGAAAAATGAGCGTAGGAAATTTATGCGGTTTAGCAATAAAGCGACTGATAGGGACAAAAATATTGATATCGGTATATACACTACCATGAAATAGAGCGTATTTTTAAAGGCAATCCAAAATAATGGATCATGAATTACTTGGACGAAATTGGAGAGTCCGACAAACGTCTTTTCCGTGGAGATTATATTCCATCTTTTAAACGCAATACTGACCCCCCATATCAGGGGGTATACCCAAATAATTAATGAATAAATTAGATATGGTAGTATTAGTCCATAACCAACCAGCTCATTGGGCTTGACTTTTGCAAGAATAGAATTCATGGCTTATGATATAAAAATTAGGACCCTGATCTTAATATCCGATTGATGGCACTATTGGCGTCCTTCGAGGCAGCTAGCGGTGACTTCAAGCCGTAAATAATCGGCTGCCACAGTTCCCGGTTTAGAATAGTTTGAATCTGGACCGTATGGGGGGTTATTGAGAGTGGCACCGAAAATGCGGCAGTGACTGCATAGCGTTTTATTTCCGGGTTATCCTCGAAATATAGTTTAAAGATCGAATTACTTAACAAATCGTCACGAACCGGCAAATAGTTGGTGATTGCAAGCCACAAGGAATCGCGCTTATCAGTGAAATAGGACCGCATGAAATCCCAGGCCTCAGCTTTTTTGGCGGTGGTATTAAAAAGCACCATGCCTTTCGATTCAGCCAGGGTGTAAATGGGACTATCAGCTGGATAGTTGTCTGGTACTAGGAGCGGTGCAATGTGATACTTGAGCTCCGGATAAATTCTTTTCGTTCTTACAATATCCCCCGCTCCTTTTATCGCTGCCAGGAATAGACCTTTTTGAAAACCATCCTGAATTTCAAACTTTGGCGCATAACCTTTAGCGAACAATTTGTGGAAAAAGGTCGTTACCGCTATCCCGGCCTCCTGATCAAAGAAGGCCGCTTCGTTATCCATATCGAGATAAGGGCTGCCTCCTGAAGCGGCGGCATAAAATGTTAAATAGTCAAACCATCTCCTATACCACTTTGAGGAGACATCGATATGCAGGCCATACATGTCGCTCGCAGAACAAACGACTTTCAATAGGTCGAAGAATTCACCGTATGTCCTGGGGAGTACAGTAATATTAAAGGCATTAAGTATTTCCTTGTTATACCAAATCATCTCAGGATTAGTATACACTGGAAGTACATAGACGTGCCCCTTATAAAACCAGTTATTACGAATAATATTGGTCATATGGCGCTTTGCTACCAAGTCCCAGAAACCGGGTAAAGTGTCAAGGGCTACGATGACGCCGGCATCTGCCAGCTGAGAAGCAAAACCGCCGAATATATTTGCACTAATGTCCGGGCCGGTTTTAGTGGCAATCGCTGTTAGAAGTACTTCTTCGGAGCTAATACCTGCTGGAATTGTTTTCCAATCAATCGGTGAGTCGGGATGTGAATTATTCCATTCATCGACTATTATTTTTTCAAATCGTGATAGCTCCAGGCTAGGGGCCGTCCAATAAGTAATATTTTGTGAATCAACTTTAGTTGTGCAAGCTGATATAGAAGCAAGCAGGGCAATCAGTAAAATACTACGAAGATTGTTAGAAAATGGCGATGTAAATGGTGATGCGGTATGTCTGCTAATAATCTGAGGATATGAGTTCAAAATAAATATTAAGTAAAATCCAGGGCTTGAATCTTGTCCACGGTGGCAACTCCGATAACTGTGTCGGCTCCGCCATAATAGACATAATAGGTTCCATCTTTTTCGATCGCGCCGCAAGTGAAAACCACATTGGGCACATCACCGTCTATTTCCCAGCTCTCAGATGGCTCCAGGATCGGTTCTTGCTGTCTGGAAATCAGTTTGGATGGGTCATCAAGGTCAAACAGGGCCACGCCAAGCCGATAAATACGATTTTCATCGACACCATGATAGAACAACAGCCACCCGATATCAGTTTTTATTGGCGGACCGCCTGATCCGATTTTTTTACAGTCCCAGAATCCCTCTCTGGGTTTCATGACAACACGGTGCCCATACCATTCTTTGAGGTTGTCGGAGTAGGCGATGGATATATCAGGCATTATTCTGTGAAACATGACATATTTACCGCGCACTTTTTCAGGAAATATAACAGCGTTCTTATTCTCAATATCCGGTAGAATTATTCCATGTCTCTCAAATGTCTGAAAGTCGCTTGTTGAGGCCAGCGCGACCCGATTGCCGGATCCTGACCAGGCCCGTTCGGACAGGGCCGTATAAGTAATATAGACCCTACCGTCTATCTCGGTCATCCGCGGATCTTCACAACCAAATTTCTCCATATCCCCTTCCGGAACAAATACGGGATTATCACCGCGTTGAAAAATGAAACCATCGCTACTGAAAGCATGGCCCAGTCGTGAGATATAAATTTTATATTCACCAATGGCGCGGTAAAGCAGGTGCACAGTGTTATCCTTAAACAAGGCGGCGCAGTTAAAGACCGCGCCACTTTCCCAATCATTGCTCTTCATGGGTTTCAATATGGGATTTCCTGAAAAGCGTTTTAGCTTCACTTGCCTTGGTTACCCCCGCTTAGCAAGTCGGCGATAAATTCGTCCAAGTTCACAGAGGCGGCGCAACAAACCTTGTCCGCAGCGCCATAGAAGATAATGAGTTTGTTGCCCACGGTAACCAGCCCTTCCGGAAACACCACGTTTGGCACGTCGCCATAGAGCTCATAATCCATTTCCGGTTCCAGAATTGGTTCCGGTGTCCTGGCCAGCACTTTCCATGGCTTTTGCAGATCCAAAAGAGCGGCTCCGCCCCGATAGATATTACTTTGATCAACGCCATGGTAGATCAATAGCCAGCCCGCGTCGGTTTTAATCGGGGGCGGGCCGGCGCCCACCTTATTCCCTTCCCATTCGGCTTCCGCCTTCATCACCAGTTTGTGATTCGTTATCTTCTGATTCAGACTATCACTGTCGCCATACCAGATAGACGGTCCTATTGTGCCGTAATTGTCACCAACCCAGTTGGCTGGTCGGTGAATAAAGGCATAGCGCCCGTTAATTTTCTCCGGGAAGGGCACGACGTCACGCTCATCGGCGCCATAAGGGGTGATGATACCGTAGCGTTCATATTCGTCGAAGCCGTTCATTTTGGCTATCGCTGTGCGGGGCCCGGCACTTTCCGGAGGATTGGGGAGCCCCAGTTTCCTCCGTACAGCTCCTGGGGGGCCGGGTGTAGGGGTGGCCACGTACGTGAGATAAAGTTCATCTTCGATCATCGATACCCGTGGATCCTCAATTGATCTTTCCCATAGTTTGGCATCATGAACAAAAACCGGCTCCTGCTGCCGCTCGATCAAGTTAAGGTCTGTATCAAAGACCGCATGGCCCAGCCTGGATGTATACGGAAAGTACTCTCCCACCGCCCGGTAAAGCAGATGAATCCGATTATCCACCAGGGTTGCCGAGGGATTAAAAACAGCCACCGACTCCCAGTCATCCCCCCGTGGTTTCAGCAACGGGTTACCGGAGTGACGATTCAATTTCATATTGTGTCCGAGAATTCTAAAGGAATTATATTTATGGCAGGAAATAACTTGGGGTCTTTTTCAGGCATAGTCGCATGACTGCTGAACCTAGTATGCCAAAGCTAACGAGAAGCTTTGGGCGTTATTCAGTCTCCCGAAGTCCTGATAACTGTAGTCAATTCTTATCGACAGATTGCTACCGAGAGCGTATTTAATCCCTGCTCCTATAGTTAACCCTTCTTCGCCATCAAGTAGGAAAAGGTTTTTAAATCCGGTCCTTAAGAACAGCCAATCATTTGAGGAATATTCTGCACCGACGTTAATGTATTCCGTGTTATCGTTTGGATGAGCGGCATCAACCGCCATAATCATTCGACTGGAATTAAAATTGAAAACCTCCAGGGCCAGTCCTACCCGGAACAGTAGTGGCAACGAAAATTCATCGGTTTTTAAATTCGCCGGTATTCGATCGTTGCTCCCCTCCTGATCCGGCGCCAAATCAAAATTAACGAAGGTGTCCTTTCCGAGCATTTGCATTTTGCCGCCGAAATTGGATATACTCATTCCAATTTTCATTCCGGCGAAAGGGGTTGTGAACAAGGTCCCAATATCAATAGCAAATCCGCTAGCGCTCATATGCCAGATTTTTTGGCGAATATACTTCCCATTGAATCCGATTGAAAATCGTGTTGTGAGATTTCGGGCATAGGCGATACCCACTGCCAGGTCTCCGACACTGAACAGTTCGCCGGTACCCTCAGGCTTATCAACCGTCCGCACTTTCATTTCATCGGTGCTCAGGGAAATGATACTGATCCCTATTACACCAAGATCACCCAGGGGAAAAACGGTCCCCACAAAATCATAATTGATGTTGGCAATCCATTCCGTATGGATAAAAACCATCTCATTACCGGACAAGCGGGAGATGCCGGCGGGATTCCAGTATAGTGCGGTAGCGTCATTGGCCACGGCCACAAATGCGCTCCCCATGCCCACTGCTTTGGAGCCTACCTCAATTTCCAGAAACGGCGCCGAAGTTGTCCCCACCTTTGAAACATCAATATTAAACTGGCTTAGAAGAGGATTTGGGATAGCTACTGCTATAAATAGAAGGAAACCGGTGAGCAGCAAATACCGGGGTAGAAACCGGGGCCGTATCATGGGGTAAATACCTGTTTCAAAAACGTCATTTGATTATGGCAAACTTGCCAATCGTTTCGCCAATTCCCGGTGCTTCGATGTGAAAAATATAGAGCCCATAGGCAATATCCATTCCATCCTTGGTCCTCATATCCCAGAACTCACTGCCATCGTTTAGAGCTTTATCGTGTTTAATCGTATCCACTAAATATCCCCGGACGGTATAGATTCGGATAGTGCATTCCTTTGGCAGGTGAATAAACTCCACCATTCTTGCTCCGCGGCCGGTGGAAAACAGGCTCTTGGGTTCCCAGGTGACCGATGCCACATAGGGG
>JADFMC010000266.1 GCA_022564085.1 Fidelibacterota bacterium
TTTCAGTTTCGGATCGGCGATCATTTCGTCATCGAAAGTGCGGGTGGTGATCTCCCGGTCCAGGATGGCCCGGGCGATGCAGTAGGGCAGGCTGTGGTCGGCTGTCTCCCGGCCGCTGGGTTCGTATTTGTGGTGGTCGAACAGGATATCGGTGGCCCGGGCGATGGTGGTGACCACCACTTCCTCCACCTGCTCGGGGTGGATGTCATGTTCCTTCACCAGCTGCAGGGTGGCGCTGATGTGGGTATGGGTCAGCGCCTCGGTAGGGAAGGCCTTCATGGAGCACTCCAGGATTTTGAAGGATTCCCCCAGCCGGCCCACCAGTTTGTCCACATCCCAGTCGGGACCGAAGGTGTCCATGAAACCTTCCTTACCTTCAAATATCTCCTCGGGACCGGTATAATCGTGCTCAGCCAGGTTGGCTGCGAACACCCCATCGCGTACCGCCATGGGGTCCACGGTGTTCTTCATCATGGTGAGCTGGCCGGCCGTGACCGCTCCCACGGTATAACTGTGAGAGCCGGCAATACCGATGGCATTCACCAGCTGGTCCTCTGACAGCCCCAGCAGCTTCCCGGCCACAATGGGCGCGACGAATTGGGTCAGGGTGGCGTGGTGCCATTTGCGCTCCCGAATGCCCGGCAGGGCGAACTCGCACAGCCGCTGTTCGAACTCATAACCCAGGACGATGGCCACGATAACCTGTTTCATGGAGGCGCCGGTCATTTCGCCCACCGCCAGGGCAGCCGGTATCAGGTCCGAGGGATGGCAAGGGTCCTCGCGCCAGTAAATGTCATTGTAGTCCAACGCCCGGATAGCCAGGGAATTGACCAGGGTGGCACTCACCGCCGGGATCTGGTCCCCACTGACAAACAGGGAGGATTCTGGTAGCCCGTTCATGTGGCGATATACGCGGCTCATGATCTGCACGTCCCGGGTATTAAAGCCGCCGAAAGCGCAACCCACCGAATCGTACAGGTAGCGCTTGACCTCCCCCACCACCTCCGCTGGTAGGTCGCTATACTGCAGTTTCAGGGCAAAACGGGCCATTTGCCGGGAAATGCTTGCTTCCATGGGTACTCCTAATTTCGTTACGCCAAGGCACGACGCGTGGCTCGCCGTGGCTCCGCCGAGGCCGTGCCCCTACCGGACGTCGCCACGACTGCCGGCATCAGGGTTATAATTGTCAAGGTGCCATTGCTGAGGATTACCCGCAATGTATCCCCGGATGTGATCCAGGGACCGATTGTTGCGGATGATATGTTCATAGTAGTTGCGTTGCCAGGTTGGTTGGCCGGGCGTATTGTGCATGAGATTTATACGCTTGGTAACGGCAGCTTTAAAGGCCCGAACAATAGTCGGCAAAGAACCCACAACCGGTTTCCCGAATCGTTCCGTCGTTGGGGCGAGTTGGCGTATTGTGCCCTTACAATTAATGCCTTACTACAGTTTCGCCGCCACCGCCTCCGCCACTTCCAGGCTGGTGTTATCTCCGCCCAGGTCGTATGTTCGAACCTGGCCCTCAGCGATCACCGCGGCCACCGCGCCCTCCAACCGGCCGGCCATGTCATTCTCGCCCAACCACTCGAGCATCATTTTCGCCGTGAGCAGCATGGCGGTGGGATTCACCTTGTACTGGCCGGCGTACTTAGGGGCACTGCCGTGAGTGGGCTCAAAAACGGCGTAGTTATCGCCCAGGTTAGCGCTACAGGCAAAGCCCAACCCGCCCACCAGCTGGGCCGCCAGATCGGACAGGATATCGCCGAACATGTTCTCGGCCACCAGTATCTCGTAATTCTGGGGATTCTTCAGCAGCCACATGCACTGGGCGTCGATGTTGGTTTCCCCCAGGTCGATGCCCGGGTACTTTGCAGCCACTTCCCGGGCGGTGCGGATCATCAGGCCACCGGTCTCGCGCAACACGTTGGGCTTATCCACGACGGTCACCGATTTACGGCCGTACTTTTGGGCATACTCGAAGGCCCGGGTTACGATGTTGCGGCAGCCCTGGCGGGTCATGATGCGGGTCGATAGGGCAATATTTTCCAGGCCAAACTTTTCGAACTTAGCCATCTTGGGATGGTTGGCACTCAGGACGTCGAACACCGCCTGGGGCAACGGGTGGAACTCCACCCCACTGTACATGCCCTCGGTATTCTCCCGAAAAATTACGATGTCCACGTCGTCCCGGTAGTTCAACGGATTACCGGGATAGGCCTTGCAAGGCCGCAGATTGGTGTGCAGGTTAAACTGTTGCCGCAGGCGGACAATTGGCGAGAAGTACACGTAGCCCTTATCCTTGAGCGCGGGATCCAGTTCCCCGGCGGCCTCATCTTTGGGCTTGGAGGTAATGGCCCCGAACAGGGCGCAATCGGTCTTTTGCATCATCTCAATGGTGCGCTCAGGCAGGCCCTCGCCCTCCGATTTCCAGAACTCCCAGCCAATGTCACCGGGGACGTACTCAGCGTCCAGACCGAGGCGGTCGAGCACCAGGCGGGCGCACTCCATCACGTCGTGGCCCACGCCGTCTCCCGGTAGCCAGGCAATGCGGTATTTGCTCATTTACACAAGTTCCTATTTGCCGTCAAGTGACTTCTATCAGGTAGCCCAAGTTAATTGCTGTCGAACCCCAGGGGCCATAACCCCGGCCAGATTGGCTGCGGGCTAGTATTAAGGATAGCTTACGGATGGTGAAATAAACATTAGATATATTACCCCGGTCACGAGGATTCCAGCTCCTGCACAGTGCCGGAGCTATGGCCAATGAGGATGAAAGTAGGCTTACCAAGTCCCTGCCGATAATTCGTAGGTGGTCTTTTCTTTATGCTGGCCTGTCCGCCGTAACGCAAAGTTGCACCATCTTGGAGAATAAATAACTGGCATCTAGTTGTGATAATCAGTACCTTCTGTCACGCTTTGCGAATCACGACGGGGAGGCAATTATGAGTATCCAGGAGGGGAACATCGAGCTGTACATGGGACCATCCCAGCTGGGGGCGCCTGATAACCTGCAAGATGTAATCGTCGGCTTTATCGACGGAGCTAAAAAGAGACTGGATGTAGCGGTGCAGGAACTGGAATCGAAACCGATTGCCAAAGCGCTGATCCGGGCTCGCCAGCGCAGGGTAGTGGTACGGGTGGTCATTGAGTGGGATTACCTGAGCGTCAAGCGGGCAATTTCCTCCCCATTTGATTCCGGGGGCGCCAATGAGGCCAACCGGGAGATCCATGATGCCATGTT
>JADFMC010000267.1 GCA_022564085.1 Fidelibacterota bacterium
CTGATGGTCGACTGCAAAATTGAGCACGGATGATGGACTAACCAATGACCGCTGCCCGCCCCCAGCTGCCCACCGTCATCGCCCACGTGGACATGAACACCTTTTTCGTGTCGGTGGAGCGGCTGATGGACCCCGCTTGGCGGGACCAGCCGGTGGCGGTGGGGGGCGACCCGGGCGGGCGCTCGGTGGTCTCGTCGGCGTCATATGAGGCCCGGCTGTACGGGGTCCACTCGGCCATGCCCATGTCCCGGGCGGTGCGCCTGTGCCCGCAGCTGGTGATCGTGCGCCCCCACTTCCATGACTACCAGCGTTTCCACGACCAGGTGCAGGCCATTCTGCAACAGTACACGCCCACCCTGGAAATGACCTCCATCGACGAGGGTTACCTGGACCTGACCGGCACCGAAGCGCTGCTTGGTCCGCCGGCGCAGGTGGGATTGGCCATCCGGCGGCGAATCCTGGACGAGACCTGCCTGCCGGCCTCAATCGGCATCTCCGCGAACAAACTGGTGAGCAAAGTGGCCAGTGACCAGGCCAAGCCGGTGATCGATCCGCGGCTGGAGGGGCCGGAGAGTGCCGGGGTGCGAGCGGCCAGCCCCTTCCTGGTGGGCGAAGGGGTGCTGGTTATACCGGCCGGGGAGGAAGCCCGGTTCCTGGCGCCACTACCCATATCAAATATCCCCGGCTGCGGGAAAGTCACCACCGCCCGCCTGGGAAAAATGGGCTATCTAACCATCGGCCAGTTGGCGGCCCGTCCCGAGGGCGAAGTCGAGCGGCTGTTCGGGGAGCACGGCAAGAGCCTGTGGCGGCGGGCCAACGGGATCGGCTCAACCAAGCTCACCACCGGGCGGGAGCGCAAATCGATCAGTAAGGAACGGACCTTCGCCGAAGATGTGACCGACAGGGACCGCTTGCGGGCGGTGCTGCACCAGCAGTCTGATGAGGTGGGTCTGACCCTGCGGCGCAAGGGCTTTTGGGCCCGGACGGTGACCGTCAAGGTGCGCTATGCCGGCTTCGAGACGCACACCCACTCATATACACTGCCGGAGCCTACCGATCAGACTGAGGATATTTTCACGGCGGCCACCAGGCTGCTGGGGGCCACCGAAGCCGGGACCAGGCCGGTGCGATTGATCGGCGTGGGGGTATCAAACCTGGTAAAGCCCCAGGTGCAGGAGGATCTGTTCGACCAGGCCCAGCGCTCGGAAGCGGCCCGGCGCACCGCTGCCCTGGACGATATCCGCCAGCGCTTCGGCAAGGACAGTATCGTCACCGGGGAGAGCGTGAACTTGATCAAAAAGAGGGTATGAATGCTGCCGAACTTCATGGTAGTGGGCGCTGCCAAGTCAGGCACTACCTCACTATATCACCTGTTGGGGCAGCACCCCCAAATTTACATGAGCCCGGAAAAGGAGCCGGAATACTTCTCCTTTATAAACGAGGCGCCGGACTTCATCGGGCCCGGCAACCGGCCCATGAATGGGGGAATAATTACCGATACGGCCGAATACCTGGCCCTGTTTGAGGGGGTTACCGTTGAGAAGGCCGTGGGCGAGTGTTCCACTTCCTACCTGTTCCTGCCTCAGGCAGCGGCCAACATCCATTCCCGCCTGCCCCACTGCCGGATTATCATCATTCTGCGCCATCCTGCGGAGCGCACCTATTCCCACTATTTGGATCATGTCATGAGCCTAAATGAGGAGCTGTCGTTTGAGCAGGCCCTGGCTGCCGAGCCTGAGCGCCAAGCCCAAAACTGGCGCTGGGGATACCAGTACAGCGAACACAGCCGGTATTACCAGCAGGTAAAACGCTATTATGACCGGTTTGGAAAGGGAAATGTCCTGGTGTGCCTCTTCGAGCGGCTGCAGAGCGATCCCCGAAAACTGATGGCGGACATCTATTCGTTTCTAGGCGTGGCTGATGACTTTTTGCCCAAAGCCGGGGTAGTACACAATCCCAGCGGCCGGCCGAGGCGGATGCGGTTGCAGAAATTCCTCATGGAGAGCAACCCGCTGAAAACGGGTCTCAAGCGGCTCGTGCCGCCCCCCCTGCGCCACAACATACGGCGATGGCTGCTGAAGACCAACCTGCAAAGTACCGCCCTGGAGCCCCACATGCGCCACCGGCTGGTGGAACTTTACCGTGAGGATGTGCTGGCCCTGCAACGGTTGATCGGGCAGGACCTATCGCAGTGGCTGGCGTGAGTATAATCGGCTTTCTTCGTTACTGCTTATTATAAGCGCGATTCTCATTTGGGGGAGCGTGAAGCTGCTGGGGAAAAGGAGTGATTAGCCTAAGAGGACTACTATCTAATTACCAGTTTGATACCTAATCCACATAGCCAAATCGTACTATTGACAATTGAATTCAAACCAAATAACTTCTCTGCGGGGTGGTACCGTATATGGAACCATAAGTGTCAAGAAAACTTAAACTGCTTGAGAAGGCGTGGAATAATTCAAAAGGGCTAACCTTTGATGAACTCTGCCGATTAGCTGAATATGCAGGTTTCGTTTTAAAGAAACAGAAGGGTAGTCACAAGACTTTTAAGCATCCTGATATCAGAAACCGCCTTGATAGCATAATAACAATTCAGAAGGGTAAAAACGGAGAAGCAAAAGCATACCAAGTGACCCGGCTTCTAGAATTGATTGACAAGTACACTTTAATGTAATGGGAGATTTGATGGCCTCGTCGGAGAAATACTCAATCCAAATATCTTGGAGTGATGAAGACGAATGCTTCATTGCAATCTCAGATGAATTGCCCAATCTATCGGCGTTCGGCGATACTTACGATGAAGTATTGCATGAAATCCAGGAGGCGATGAGCGGCTACTTGGAGGTTTTAGGCCACGAAGCCAAACCAAAACCACTCACATTGGAATCGTACTCAGGTCAATTTCGGGTACGTTTGCCACGGTCTCTTCATAGACGGTTGGCTGGAGTTGCTAAACGAGAGGGAGTCTCCTTAAATACCCAGATAATAAAGCACTTAAGTGAATCTACATTGGCTGCTGAAATATCAGAACATATAATGCAGGATGCGATGCGAACTGTTCCCACAGCGCTTGTTATAGTGAATGCAGCCACGGGTTGGAACCGTGAAAGTCTTCCTTTCGAAGAGGTCATACCCGATAAGGCAGCGTTTGTCGTAATTCCTGGCAGAACATAAGGAGGATGAGCAATGCCCAAGTTGGAGTATATAATTCCATGCCT
>JADFMC010000268.1 GCA_022564085.1 Fidelibacterota bacterium
ACTGGAGACTCGATACTGGATATTGGATGTGGGATGTTTGGTCATGGTGGCCACTGGCGGGATTCCATCCAATATCTAATATCCAATATCCAATTATTGACGCCTTCTGTCGCCAGCAAGTACTAGAAGTTCAGCTGCGCTGCCTGAGCAGCAGGTAAAATCCCAGCCCCAAGAAAATGATATTGGGTAGCCAGGCTGATAGCAACGGCTCCAGCAGACCCTGTTTGCCCAACGATTTCCCCAACATGATAGCCACGTAGTAGCCGAAAATGACGAAGATGCTCATACCGGCGCCGAATGTCAGGCTGGCCCGGGGACGCCCCACACTCAACGGCAGACCGAACAGCACCATGATAAAGGCGGTGCAGGCGAAGGCCACCTTGAAGTGCAGGTTCACCACCCAGCGGGTGGGGTCCACGCCGTTACGGATCAGCTGCGCCACAAACCGTCGCAGCTCCCCATAGCGCATCTCCTCCGGCGTGACCGCCATTTTCATCAGATCAAGTGGCGTGATGGCCAAGGTTATTAGGGTATCGGTACCTTGCCGTGTAAGAATGGAGGTATCGGCGGTGTCTCGGAAGGAACGGTAAACATAATTCGCAGCGTGCCACTGGCCGCGCTCCTCATCCCATTTCAGCACGTTAAAATCGATACGCTCCAGTAGCCGTCCGTGGCTGAAGCGCTGGAGATAGACCCCTTTGGCCTGCTGTTTACGGTAATCGAACCGGTCGATGGCCAGGGTTTCATTGGCCGAATGCTGCAGGAATATGTTCTGTTTGAGCACCTTGTGCTTCCTGCGGTATTGGCGGGTCAGGAACTCGCTCTGCATTTCGGCCTTCTTGCGCATGCCGGTGGAAACCAGCAAATCATCGAAGAAGAAGGAGCCCGTGGAGATCAGCGCGCCGGCCAGCAGCAGTGAGGCGCCGATGCGGTGGATACTCAAGCCCGAGGATTTCATGGCGGTGATCTCGTTGCGTTTGTGTAGCATGCCCATGGAAAAGAACGTGGCCAGCAGGGTAGCCATGGGGATGGCGTAGCTGATGAACTGGGGCAAAGTATACAGGTAATAGGCCAGCACCGCCCGGCGGGGCATTTTGGCGTCGATATAGTGGTCCAGGTTCTCCACCACGTCCACCACCAGGAACACGATGACGAACGCCACCAGGGCACCGGCCAGGATACCCAGGAAGCGGCGGAGAATATAGCGATCCAGCAGTTTAACCATCGTGCGAAAGATACGAATATTTTCGCTGGATCACTACGGGACATTTGCAACGGCGGGCAGCCGGGCAATGGTGGTTTGGTGGTTGGCATTCCCGGCCCGAGTCTGATAAATTAATTCCCATGAAATTAGGACAGCTCTTTTTATTCCTGGGCCTGTTCCTCGTGCCGGCGCGAGCCCAGGACAGCAGCCTATCCATCCAAGTCCCATCCATCGTACTGCGGGGTGTACCCTTCACGGTAACTGTTACCGGCCGGCAGTCGGGCCCGGTCCGCCTGTCGGTGGACGGGGTGCTGCTGGGCCACGGAACCATTGACCAGGGAGACGACTTGATCGTCATCCATGATGTGCTGGCGCCGTTGATCGGTAACCATTTTCTGGAAGTGCAAACGTCAACCGGCAGGGGCCGGGCAAGTTTCTTCGCCGTTCCGGGGGCAGTCAGCATCCTGCCGCCCTTAATGGCCATCACCCTGGCGTTGATCACCAAGCAGGTGATACTATCGCTGTTCTGCGGTGTATGGCTGGGGGCGGTTTTCACCATGGGGGGCTATAACCCCCTAATCGGCTTCCTGCGCACCATTGACAGTTATCTCATCAGGGCCATCACCGATCCGGACCACATGGCCATCGTGCTGTTCACCATGACCCTGGGCGGTATGGTGGGGATCATCTCCCGCAGCGGCGGCACCCAGGGGATCGTGGTGGCTTTGGCCAGGTATGCCCATAACCGGCGGCAAGGGCAACTGGCCACCTGGCTCATGGGGCTGCTGATTTTCTTCGACGACTATTCAAATTCCCTGCTGGTGGGCAACACCATGCGGCCTTTCACCGACAAGCTTAAAATCAGCCGGGAGAAGCTGTCCTACATGGTGGATTCCACCTCGGCGGCTATCGCCAGCATCGCCCTGGTGTCCACCTGGATCGGGTTCGAACTGGGATTGATCAGCAGCAGCTTCCAGACACTGGGAATCGAGGGCAATGCCTATCTTACTTTCCTGGCTACCATCCCCTACAGCTTTTATTCGATTATGGCGCTGTTGCTGGTGGGGATCCTGGCCTACACCGGCCGTGATTTCGGTCCCATGTACGCCGCCGAACGCCGCAGTCTGCTAGAGGGCAAGGTGCTGCGGGACGGCGCCACCCCCCTGTTGGATAAGGAGCTGGCCAACCTGCTTCCTCCCGAGGGGGTCAAGAGCCAATGGTATAACGCCCTGCTGCCGATCGGGGCCCTGATGCTGGCCTTGGTGGTGGGACTATACGTGGACGGCCGGGGTAGCCTGGGCGCCGGCAGCCACGGCTTTCGGGAGATCATCGGAGCGGCCGATTCCTTCAAGGTGCTGATCTGGGCGGCGTTCAGCGGCACCGCGGTGGCGGGAGGCTTGGCCATCGGCAGCCGCATCCTGACCGTGAATGACACCGTCGGCGCTTTTCTGGTGGGTTTCAAGGCCATGATGGTGGGGATCATCATCCTGACCCTGGCCCGCTCGCTGCAGCACGTGACCGGGGACCTGCATACCGCCGATTACATATTCCACCTCACCGAGGACATTCTCAACCCCCGCCTGCTGCCCGTATTGACCTTTATTATCGCCGCCTTCACCAGCTTTTCCACCGGCACCTCGTGGGGCACCATGGCTATCCTGTTCCCGCTGGTAGTACCCCTGGCTCACCAGTTGCCTCTGGACGCTGGTCTGCCCGAGGCCGGGCGGCAGGCCATTTTCCTGGGCAGCCTGGGGGCGATCCTGTCAGGCTCAATTTTCGGCGACCACTGCTCGCCTATTTCCGACACCACCGTCATGTCCTCCATCGCCTCGGGCGCTGACCATATCGACCACGTCCGCACCCAGTTGCCCTATGGCCTGACGGTGGCGGGGGTGACCATTCTGGTAGGATACCTGCCGGCGGGGTTCGGTGTCAACCCCTTCCTGGGCAACCTGCTGTCGCTGGCACTGCTGGGGTTGGTAGTGTGGAAGTTT
>JADFMC010000269.1 GCA_022564085.1 Fidelibacterota bacterium
ACCTCAGACCCCGTTCGACGTTGGCTTTGAGCTTAATCTGAGTGAAGATTTCGGCGATGACTTCCTCGCCATACTTATCCGTGATATAGCGCCAGACCGACCGGCCGCCGTGATAGGCGTATAATCCGCCCAGCTGTTGAACCGGTGGGATTTCACCGTTGATGGCCAGATCGCGCATCCACATATCCGCGTTGGAGTCCCATTTGCCGGCCAGGTACTCGGCCAGACCTTCATTCATCCACAAGGGAATCTGGTAGCGGATAGTGCCGTTAACCAGCGATTGGATGTTGCCGCCGTAGACCATATCGTTGATCACCGCGTGCACCAGCTCGTGGCGGATGACGTGGTGAAAATCTGCATAGCTGCCCTCGAAAGGCACCACTACCCTATTTTTGAATAGTTCGGTAACACCGCCGATCCCCTCACGCATGTAGGAATAGGTCACATTAGTCTGCTGGAAGTCCGAATGGGACTGATATACCATGATGGAGATCCGCTTCTGAATCTGCCAGTTCAGCCGGTCGGAGATCTGTCGATAGGCTTCCTCAGCGACCCGGGACACATATTCGGGCAGGACCAAGTCATCCCCGTAGAAGTAGATATCGAAGTAGGTGGTCTGGAGATACCGCCACTCATAGCGGTCATACTGAACGATGTTCTGCCCGAACTGGGCCGGCGCCGTGTCCAGAGTGATTGCTAAAGTAGCGGCGATAATATAACTGGCGTATTTCTTCACATTATCCCAACGCTCTGTGTATTGAAAAGTTCAGGCCGGGGCAGGCTTTGGTAATACCGCAGTGGTGAGGCCCGCGGTGGGCCAGGCTCAGAGTTTGGGCCGCAGTTCATCCAGCAACTGCTGCTTGTTGGCCCGGGAAATGTCACGGCCGGAGATACCAAGTCCGGGTATCTGCCGGGCCAGCTCTCGCAGCTCCCTCACTGCCATTGATCCCAGCTCCTCGGCCTGCGGGATGCTGACGGGCGGGTCGTCCTGGGAAACGCTTTCAATACCGCCAACATCCAGGATTTTATAGGTCTCGGAATGCGGCCGGGGAATCACGTGGGTGCCAACCAGCTCGCCCACCTTCTGGGCGGCCGCAGCCCCTGCGGCGACAGAGGCTCGCACAGCTCCGGTTTCACCCTCAACCTTCACCGTCACCAGGGCGGCTACCGTTACCTCGGTCCCCAACAGGCGCACGTGAGCCGCTTTGACCATTGCATCGGCAGCTTCGATAGCTGCCACCAGCCCCCGGGTTTCCACCAGCCCGAGAGCCCCCCTGGTTGGGTCGTTCATGGTTCCTTAAGCTACTCCGCCTTGGGCAGGATGGACTCCACATCACTGTGCGGTCGCGGAATGACGTGGACCGAGACCAGTTCGCCTACCTTTTCAGCGGCGGCGGCGCCGGCATCAGTGGCCGCCTTTACGGCCCCCACGTCACCCCGGACCATGACGGTTACAAACCCGCCACCAATCTTCTCCTTGCCAATGAGCCGCACGTTGGCTGCCTTTACCATGGTATCGGCAGCTTCGATGCTTCCAATCAGGCCTCGCGTCTCAACCATGCCCAAGGCATCAAGGGTAGTCGGCAAGATGTGCCTCCTGAACTTATGTTAATAGTTTAATCTACAGAATAAGCCCACAGAACTTAGTCGGCTAGTAAGTAGAATTTTACCCGCGGGCTCGGTTAATGTCAACTTATTTCTCCTAATTTTGCTTTGCCTCACCGACGGGCCGAACCTAATTTCAAAGCAGATGACCACACCGGCATATTTAATATCCGATGTGCACCTGACCCTACAGGACAATCAGGAAGAGCGAAACAGGCGGAAACTACTGTTTCAGTTCTTCCATATGGTCCAGGAAACAGGGGGGACCCTGTATATCGTCGGTGACCTATTCGATTTCTGGTTTGAATATCGCCAGGTGGTCGCCAAGGGCTATTTAGATGTGATCAGCCAGCTCTACATGCTGCGAAATTCCGGCGTGGAGATCCATTTCATTCTGGGTAACCACGATTATTGGGCCGATGACTTTTTTGCCAAGTACCTGGGATTCCATGTCTACCAGCAAGCAGCGGATGTGGAGATTGGCGGCCGGCGGGTGCATCTGACCCACGGCGATGGCCTGCTTCCCAGCGACCGCGGCTACCGCCTGTTGCGCCTGGTGCTCCGCAACCGGTTGACCATCTTCCTATACCGCTGGTTCCACCCCGACCTGGGGATCGCCCTGGCCCAGTACGCCTCCCGGCTCAGCCGAAAGTATAATCCCGATGACGGCCGGGAGGACTATAAATTCAACGGCCTGATGGGTTATGTGCAGGAGCAGTGGGCCGCCGGCGCCGACATAGTAGTCATGGGGCATTACCACGTGAACCGATTGCAGACAAATACCGAGGGCAAAAGCTTCCTCTGTTTGGGTGATTGGATCAACCATTACACCTACGGCAGAATCTTAGATGGACAGGTAGAGCTTTTAAAGTGGCCGCCTGAAAGTGGTTGAAAGCATGCAATACCGATCTTTCATAGCAGAACATCTTTCTCGGGTAGGCTACCTGGTGCTGGCGGTGCTGCTGGTGATCAGCATGGGGGGCTGTTCACTTTTCCGGGGCGGCGAAAAGGATGAGACCGACGTAGAAAAGTTGCGCCTGAAATACCAGAAGGGGAAGATGGGCGCCTTGCTCCAAATTATTGAGATCTACGAGGACCCGGAACAACCACTAAGCGCCCGTTTGGCGGCAGCCCGGGCGTTAGGGGAAAGCCGCCACCCCAAGGCCATGGACGCACTGGCCCAGAACATCCGCAACGCCGAGAACCTGGATATTGATATGATGCTGGAGTCCATCGATATCCTGGCCGCCATTCCCAGCCACGAGAGCGGCCGGGCGTTCATCGAAGCGTTGGCTTCCACCGATATGAAACTGAACCAGCTGCGCACCAAACTGGTAGAGGGATTAGAGTCGGTGGGCTCGGAGGACTATATCCAGTCGTTGATCGACTTGTATCAGAGCACCCGGGAGAATCAGTTGCGCATGGAGCAGATGCTCACCACCGCCCTGGGCAATATAGGCGACAACAAGGCTATTCCGGTACTGATCGATATCGCCAGCGACCCGGCCGTCAGTCTGGGCACCCGCAGCACGGCTATCGAGATCCTGGCCAAGAAAAAGTCACCCGAGGTAGTGCAACTATTTGCCCAGAT
>JADFMC010000270.1 GCA_022564085.1 Fidelibacterota bacterium
CGGGCGAACAGTCCCGGAGCGTGATCAGTCCCCGGCGGGCTAAGGAGCTGCTGGGCTGGGAGCCGAGGATCGAATTGGAGGAGGGCCTACGCCGGACCTATCAATCCTTCGCGTAAAGGCGCTCCCGGCCGGTGGCCCCAAGCTTTGGCCGACGGCGGTTATAACCGTATTTAGTAAGCCCACGCACCACTGAAGTTCACCGCGGCCCCACCCGGCGGACTCATAACCCAAAAATACTACTCGACTATGTAAGGCCGCCCGATGGAATGGTAGATGAAGCCCCGACTCCGCATCTGGGCCGGATTATATTGGTTGCGGCCATCAAAGATGATCGGGCGGACTAGGGCCTGGAGGATGCGATCAAAGTTGGGCCGGCGGAAATGATGCCACTCGGTGACCAGTACCAGGCCGTGAGCACCATCCAGGCATTGGTACATATCCGGGGAATATTCAATCGGTAAGTCGTATTGCCGTTGGAAGGCAGACTCGGCCACCGGATCGTAAGCCCGGACTGCAACGTCTGCCTTCAATAAGTCCTGGATAATAACAGCGGCAGGTGATTCCCGCACGTCATCGGTCTCCGGTTTGAAGGATAGGCCCCATAAGGCAATGGTTTTTCCCGCCAAGCCATTCTCGTGAGCATCGTAATACACTCTCATTTTGGAGACCAGTAGTTCTTTTTGGGCCCGATTAACTTCTTCGACTGCCGATAGAACCCGTAGACTCACACCCTTGCGATGGGCGGTGCGGATCAAAGATTGCACATCCTTGGGAAAGCACGATCCTCCATATCCCACGCCTGGAAATAGAAAACGCCGGCCGATCCGGTCATCGCTGCCTATGCCGATCCGCACCTGGTCCACATCGGCCCCGGTGGCCTCGCACAAGGCCGCGATTTCGTTCATGAAGGATATTCTGGTGGCCAGCATGGCGTTGGCCGCATATTTGGTCATCTCGGCGGAGGGAATATCCATGAGCAGGATCCGGCTCTGATCGGTGCGGCAGAAGGGATCATACATCAATTGTAACCGCTGGGCTGCCTTCTCGCTATCGGTACCGATAACAATTCTATCGGGATTGAGAAAATCTGATACCGCTTTGCCTTCCTTGAGAAATTCAGGGTTGGATGCTACATCGAATTCGATTTCAAGTCCCCTGGCATCGATCGCTTTCTGAATTATGATCCTGACCTTTTCGGCGGTACCCACCGGCACGGTGGACTTAGTGACAACGATTTTATACCCCTTGATGGCCTGGCCGATCTCCTCAGCCACCGCTAAAACGTGCTTTAGGTCGGCGCTGCCGTCCTCGCCCATGGGGGTGCCCACCGCGATAAATATAAACTCGCTGGTATCGATCCCTTCCGGTAGACTGGTGGTAAAGGTGAGACGCCCCTCTTCCAGGTTATTGTCCAGCAGCTCCTGCAGTCCCGGCTCATGAATCGGTAGGGTGCCTCTCGAAAGGGCATTTATTTTTTCCTGGTCGATATCAATGCAGCACACCTGGTTGCCCATGTGGGCGAAACAGGTGCCGGTTACCAAACCTACATAGCCGGTTCCAATAATGGTTATGCGCATATCGTCCTCTCAGCAGATTTTTGCAGTAGCATAAATGAAATAAGCGATCATTTGGCCTGCGCCGGCACTCATATTCTTGACCGAAGTCCGGCTAATATATCGCCCAGGAACACCTGCCTGTGAGGGTTGCCCAGCGGGTATGGGAAATTTGCCGGAATTCAATTTAGCCATCCGAACCGGCTCCGTCCCAACTCAATCTTGAAATGTTGCAACCATCCAACTGAACCGCTCCCGCGGTCAGCCGCATGCGTTTTGGACACTGGTCCTGTGTGGTTATGGATTATATTAAGTGGTGGAGATTCTGTGCAAAAACGCGGGTGAGTTAATAAGCGCCCCGACTGAAGAGTACTGCCGGGATGGTTTCGAACAGGATTTCCAGGTCGAATAATAGAGAGTTGTGCTCCACATAATAAAGGTCCAACAGCACCATTTCTTTAAACTCGACATCGCTCCGGCCGGAGATCTGCCACAATCCGGTCATCCCCGGTTTAACCCGGGCCCGGTCCTGGATGGCATCCCAGAAATCGTCGCTCATTCCTACTCGTTCGAAATCCTCCACCGGCAGGGGACGGGGACCTACCAGGCTCATTTCGCCTCGGATGACGTTGAACAGCTGGGGTAATTCGTCGAGACTAAATTTGCGCAAGATCCGCCCAACCCTGGTTACCCGGGGGTCGTTTTTCATCTTGAACAGCGGCCCGGTGGTCTCATTCATGTCGGTCAGCCGGCTGCGTTCATTTTCGGCATCTATCACCATGCTACGGAACTTGAAGAACTTGAATCCTGGGTCTCCCTTGGTGGCGCCACGAGTCTGGCCGTAAAAAATCGGCCGTCCCGACTCCAGCCAGATTGCCAGACTGGCAAGCAGTAGGATTGGTGACAGTAATAGCAAGATCGTTATCGCTCCCACCAGATCGAAACCGCGCTTAATCACCGCCTTGAGGAAGTTCACCTTGGGATGTGGGGGAGCGGAAAGGGTGATCCCGGCGATATCGTAAACCCGGGCCATGCGCAGCAGGCTGGTGGCTTCTGGAGAAACCACCCGCATCTTCACACGATGCCGCTGGCAGGTTTCGATCAATTCGTGAAAGCCATTGACCACAAAGCTGTTGGAGGGGATGAAAATCCGGTCGATGTCCTGCTCGATGATTACCCGCTCCAGGTCGTGGAAGGAATAGATGGGCAGTCCTCCGTCCGTCAGCAGATCGCCTGGTCCCCGGCCGTTGTGGTCGTGGACCAAGAACCCCTTGATGAAGTAGCCGAATTCCGGGAACCATCTAAACTGCGAAATGAAGCTGTGGCCGGTGGATCCGTTGGGCACGATCAGCGAATTATAAATGCCCAGGTCGATCCGGCCGAACATACCGGCCATCCATTGTAGAATCGCCCGGCCGACCAGGAAGTGCATCGGCAACAGCAACAGGTACAGGGCGATAAAGCTGCGGGGAATGTAGGTTAGCTTCAACAGGTAGAAGGAAGCCAGGATCATGGCAGTGGAGTACACATAGGATTTGGCGGCCAACAGGTAGTGATAATTTGACCGGGCGAAAAAGGCTTGGCGGTACAAGCCTATCAACAGTGAGAAGAAGGAGATGCCGGC
>JADFMC010000271.1 GCA_022564085.1 Fidelibacterota bacterium
TTTGAAGGCGTTGGATACCAGTTCGTTGATGACCAGTCCCAGAGGGATGGCCGTATCAATATCCAGGTGGAGGTCGTCCACTTTCGTGAGCAGCTCAAATCCCCTACCTGACCCGTTGTACGTCTGGCACAGGTATGAGGTCAGCTTGGTAACATATTCCCTGGTATCGATAGTGGCTAGATCCTCGGCATTGTATAGATTTTCATGTAGGAGAGCCATGGCCTGTACCCGGCTGCGGCTCTCTTCGAGGAGGCTGATGGCGGCCTGGTCATTAATGCCCTCGGCTTGGAGATGCAGGAGGCTGGTGATGATCTGGAGGTTGTTCTTGACCCGGTGGTGAATCTCCTTGAGCAGGACCTCCTTCTCGGCCAAGGAGCGGCGAATAGCTGCTTCCGCCTGCTTGCGCTCGGTAATATCTTGCACCGTGCCCACCATCTCAACAACCTTGCCATTCTCATCAGAAATCACCTCACCGACTGATTGAACCCATTTTTTCAGTCCATCCTTAAGAACGATGCGATACTCTATATCCCAGCCTTCTCCAGTTTCCATTGCATGGGGGAGGACAAAAGCAGCTCTGTCCCTGTCATCCGGATGAATTATTGCAATAAAGTTATCAACGAAAGACTCTTCTATTTCCAGGCCAAATAGGCTGTACAAAAAATTAGAACCGGTGAATTCATTAGTCTCCGCATCCAGATTCCAATGGCCAATTTGCGCCATTGCCTGTGCTTTTTCCAGCCTCGCCTCACTTTCTTCCAAGGCCTTTGCTGCCACCCTGCGCTCGCTGATGTCATCAAACATCA
The DNA here is from genome assembly GCA_022564085.1 of Fidelibacterota bacterium. Taxonomy (GTDB): domain Bacteria; phylum Fidelibacterota; class Marinisomatia; order SCGC-AAA003-L08; family TS1B11; genus JACZSB01. Next base: position 807 of record JADFMC010000271.1, read on the forward strand.
GAAGCAGGTGCTGTTGGCCACGCAGCGTAAAAGGCACAAACAAGCAATCGTAGCAGGCCTGCTTGCCAAAGCTACTCAAAACATCAATTTCGATGCGCTCTGTCTTTTGCAGACGCATACACTTATTAGCCGCATCAAGAAGGCCGCTTTGCTTCCATGACTCTATATTGTTATAGTTAATTGCGAGCACTTGTTCTTGCGTCGCGCCGATCATTTCAGCAACCGAGGCATTCGCTGTTATACACTTTCCGGAGTGGTTATAGATCGCTATGCCAATGGGGGATTCAGCGATGATTTTCTCATTGAGTTCAGACGCATCCCGCAGTGCTGCTTCCGCCTGCACGCGCTTGGTAATGTCGTGGATTAATGAAGCAACTCCGATCACTTCCCCCTTTTCATCTATTAAATGCGTGTAGAACCACTCGGTGGTGATTCGCCGGCCGTCCTTGGTTGTGTTCTCGTTAAGGCTGTAGGAGCCACCATCCGGAGCCAGGGGATACTGCCAGAATTTTTCCAATTGTGCCACCACGTCAGCGGGTAAAACCAGGTCCCTGACACACCGCCCGATGGCCTCACTTTCTGAAAAACCGAAGATGGTAGCGGCTGCTCGATTCCATTGAGTAACCTCAAAATTCTTGTTCCATTCAATGAACGCCAACGGGGATTGCTCGATGTGTTGCGCAACCTTTTGCGTAGAGAAGTACAGATCTTGTTCCATCCTCCTGCGCAATATTATCAGGACAGTAGTAACCCAAATAGCAAACAGGGCCAAGAAGCGATTAATGAGTACTTGCCACAGCTCGCCGCCGGCTGGAGAGAAAAAGAATCCTAGAATCGTTAGAGTAGAAGCTAAAACTGCAATGGCCAGGGTTGCCCTGCGCGAAGCCCATAGCGTAAGTAGAACTGCCGCCATATAGGGCACGCCTCCAGCCACCCCCAGCGGAATGGCCAGGTCAAGAGCGAATACACTAGCTAGTAGCAGAACAGCAAATGTAAGGACCGGCCAATTCGGATTTTCAATTTTCTTAAACCAACTCATCATACTTTCCTTAATCGTTGTTACTCTCTATACCTTGTGGGACTAATTAAAATTTAATTCCATAGGGCATCCACACTTCATAGGGTGTTTTACCATCAATTGCTAAGGGAATTGGCTCATCGCCAAACAGGCTTAATATCTTGGCGGCCATCTTGGAGCGCACCTGCAGGCCGTTCTCTATGGGGCCTGGGTGCGGCAGGTCAACCGACGTGGAACTGTTGGGCCGCCGGGCAGGTGACCCACAGGCAGACCCGCCTAAGGCGGCTCGACTCCTTAATCACGTATGACAGCACCGCGCCCATGAACACCGGGTCCAGTGGCAGGCCCGTTTCGCTAAAGACCTGCCGCACCAACCTTTCCCGCTCCGCCAGGGGGGGCAGGCGCAAGCCCTTGGCCCGGCGCAGCCGCAGCCATAGCACCAGGCGAATATACCAGGGCTGGGTCAGCACGCCGGTGACCAACGGGAAAACCTCAGCCAGTGCGGCTGCCATATTCCCGCTGGCCAGGGGGACGACATGATGATACCCGGGGTCAATATGCTCAGCCAACACCCGGGCCGCCCGGACGTAGGCCTCATCCCGCTTGAGGGCGCCGCCCGGCGGCAGATAAGTGTCGCTGCGGCGGGTGACGTACTTGTGCCACAGGAAATCAAGTAGGGTGGTAAATAAGGGGCCGTTACGCTGGATGACGTTGGGCAGCCGCCGCAGCCGCTGCACCATTAGCCGCTGATAGCCGCCGCCCCGGTAATACTTGCCGTGGCTGACGATTTCGGTATCGGGGAGCAGCCGGGCCAGGGTATAGGCGCTGTGGGAGCCCGCATAGGATAGCACATGCACCGGCCGCCGCGGGTCGAGGCCGGCCGCCAAAGTATCCAGGCTGCGGCGCTTTTTACCGCCGCCGCCGGGGAGTTGGTCCTCACGTACCAGCAGCACCTCGTCCAGGCCCAGCCAGCGGGCCAACTGGGGCGCCGGTTCCAGCTGCAGCGGCAACCCTTCCAGCGAGGGATGGTCAACCAGCATGGCGGCCGGTGGAATCAGGCCAGGGCGGCGGCCAGTCTTTTGGCGGTGTAATGCGAACCGATCATGAATTTCATGGATGGGCCATAGCTGGGCTCGGTGATAGCCCCCAGGAAGTACAGGCCGGGCACCGAACTCTCAAAATTCCTAGAGATGACCGGCAGGCGCCGGCGCAGCCGGATACGTGACTTCAAGTCATCGGGCAGGAAGTTGAGCGTCCGCAGGTCGTAGCGGTAACCGGTGCAGGCTATGATGCTGTCATAGCGCTCCAGCGCGGGCAACGCCCGGTGGCGGCTGACAGTTTCCAG
>JADFMC010000272.1 GCA_022564085.1 Fidelibacterota bacterium
GATACCGACAAGTTTTTCCATGAGCCAGCGCAGAGGGGCCAACCGGTTGCCCCAGTTGGAGAAGGGAGCCATCAGTGATCCCAGCCGGCCCGATAGATCCGTGCGGCTCAGGATGATATCACTGAGCCGCCGGCCCCTGGCCTTGGTCCGAACCGCCTGGGCGCGCAACATCAGCCGGGGGAAATCAAGCTGGAAATCGTGCTCCTTGTCGGGCGTGTAGGGACAGATTGATTCACACAACCGGCACTGGTAGCACAGGTCCACAACCTGCCATTGTTCCAGCTCGCTGAGTTCGGTGACCAGCCCTACAAACTCCACTTCAGCGCTGGCCTGGGCGGCCTGTTGCCCTTCGGGCAGGTCGAGAAAATCGGTGCGCTGCTGGGCCGTGCCGATCCGTCCTTCCTGTTCAGCCACCAGGCGCTTACTATCGGCCTGGCTGTCGATGGCCTCGAACAGAGCCGGGAACGAAGGACACAGGTTGAAACATAAACGGCAGCCTACGCAGACATCATAAACGCGGTGCAACTCCCGGTCCAGGGAAGATCGTTCCCAGTACAGAGAATTGTTGATATCATAAACCGTATCAGTGGTATCAGAGTGATCTATCAGCGACATGGCAGAGCCGGATAATAGTATCGGCGTGGCTAACGATAGAAACCGGCGTGCCGCGGCATCGCCAGACACCGCAGCAATACTAGTCGGTTAGAGTGTCCAGGGTGGCCTGAAACTTGCCGGCGTGTGATTTCTCGGCCCGGGCCAGGGTCTCGAACCATTCGGCGATCTCATCATGCCCTTCCTCGCGGGCCGCTTTGGAGAACCCCGGATACATCTCCGTATATTCGTAGGTTTCACCAGCCACGGCAGCCTTGAGGTTGGACGCGGTATCACCGATAGGCAGCCCGGTGGCCGGGTCGCCCACCTCGGACAGGAACTCCAGGTGACCGAACGCGTGTCCGGTTTCGCCGTCGGCGGTGTTCTTGAACACACCGGCCGCATCGGGGTAGCCTTCTATGTCCGCCTGGCGGGCAAAGTACAGATAGCGGCGGTTGGCCTGGGATTCGCCGGAGAACGCAGCTTTCAGGTTCTCCTCGGTTTTGCTCCCTTTAAGTTCCATTGTTAATACTCCTTAACTTATTGGTGCTTGGAAAATGCCTGCGCTACGGCAGGTTACACCGCCTCAATAGCAGTGAAAATTTCGTCTATGGTGGGGGTATTCTCCGCCGGGTTGCTTTCGACGTTCAGCCAACGGATAACCCCCTCTTTATCGATCAGAAATTCAGCCCGCGTGGCAAAACCACCGGGTAAGGCCACATCATATTGCTTGGCAATCGTAAGCCCCATATCGCTGATCACCGGATAATCGATGCCCCCAATTGAATCGCAGAAGGCTTTCTGGCTGAATGAATTATCAACGCTCACGGCGATGACTTCGGTTTCCCTACTCCGAAAACCGTCCAGATTACGGTTATAAGTGGGCAGTTGGACGGCGCAAACAGATGAAAATGCCTTGACATAGAAGACCAAAAATACGTTCCGCCTCCCGGCATATTGATCAAGTGATACCTCTTCATCCGCCAAGTTCTTACCTGTGAACCTGGGAGCTTTATCTCCTACTTTCAGTGGCATGATGCGTGCTTCCTTTCCGTGATAAACAGTCCGGGCAAGTCCCGGTGATGTCGAGTGAGTATTCAGTAACCTGAAAGCCCGGCGCAGGAGATAGCTGGTCTACAATGCCTTCCAAAGGAACATTGAAATCGTAGATTTGGCCGCATATCTCACAGCGGAAATGATCGTGCCGCGTGGTGGTACCGTCGTACCGCACGTGGCCCTGGTCGAATATGCGCTTGATAAGTCCGTGGTCTGCCAACTGGTTCAAGTTGCGGTAGACCGTCCCCAGGCTGATAGTGGGCATCTCCTGCCGGGTCTGGGAGAAAATCCATTCGGCTGTGGGGTGCGTATCGGTGCCCCGCACAATTTTAAGGATCGATTCTCTTTGAGGGCTGTAGCGCATTAACTAAGAATTATTCCTACTTAAAGTTACGAGCCGGTAGAAAGCGCTGCAAGCTAATTTACGGAATTTATGGTCAATATTCGAGGGATAAGCAGCATGGGAGTTCCCCCGAAAATTAATTACGCAAGTCTGTAACTCATTGATCTGCTAGCGGGCGGACTGATCCGCCAGTTGGCGGACGGATCTGTCGAGAAATGTAGAAAATGACACGTGGAGGAAAATATTTTTCCGTAAGGAATCCCCAGGTCCGGGAAACGTCTGTGGCGGGGAACCTCACCCCCGTCCTGCGGCTGGCCCCTCTCCGTTAGACGGAGAGGGGCTTCGCGAAGCAAAGGGGAGAGGTTCAAAACGGAACGTAGCCCCAGCCATTATTGGAAGAGAAGTTTAATTTTTCGGGGGAACTGCTGATAAGCAGCAGCCGTGACTCTTACCGCCACCGGTGTATACGCAAATTGTAGGTAAAATTCACCGGAGCCCAGGTTACCGTTACTAGGAGCCCCCGGATTTACCCACTTGTTTTGGTGGAAAGGACCACGACATGCTAAAGTGCTTCAGGGGTGCGCCGGACAGATAGCTCACGTCGAAAACACCCGGTGGAGCATTCTGAATGCGGCGGCGGGTGAGGTTGAAGATCCCCATTTGCAGTTCAAAGCCTTTGACCTTGACGCCGAATGCTCCCGTGACCCAATAGGTTGACGACCTGGTTTGGTTGCGAGCGGGAGACAAGGGCGCCATATCGGCAAAGCGGGGGTCGAACCAGCGGGTGAAATCGTTCCCAATGGACATGACCCCCATGTAAAGAAACGGCCGGGCGCGCCTATTGGGCAAAGGTAAGGTAAAATACAGGTCGGCACTGGCGTTGAGCCTGGCAGGCGGCAGGGAATCAGCGCTGGTCAGGGCGGTCAGTGCGCCTCGCAGCCTGAGGGCATCTTTCCAGGGAAACCAGTCAAAGTCCAGGCCACCGGTGACCGCCTGCCTGGTATCAGGCTGGCCGGTAGTCAATTGGGCTACCGTAGCTCCCATGGTGCCCCAATCACCGCCGATCCGATAGGCCGTCGCCCACCGGTTTAAAAGCGTAGGCCCCGGCAGCCAGCTGGTGGTATCCAGTGTGGTCCGCCGGTTGTAATGGGGCAGTTCCAGAAAGGGGGTGCTA
>JADFMC010000273.1 GCA_022564085.1 Fidelibacterota bacterium
CAGGGGATGAGCCGGCGCTGCTGGCCCAGCGGTTGCCGGGAGTGCCGGTGTGGGTGGATGAGGACCGCTTCCGGGGGGCCGCTTTCATGCTGCAATCATGCCCGGTCGATGTGATCGTTCTGGATGATGGTTTTCAGCACAGGGGTTTGGAACGGGATTGCGATCTGGTATTGCTGGATGCCACAGCACACAGGTCGGCCTACCATATTTTTCCTTACGGTTCGCTCCGCGAAAGTGTGGCCGGCCTGCGGCGGGCCGACTTAGTGCTGTGGACCAGGACGGAGCTGAATTCACTACCTGATATTTTGGTCGAGCGGTTAATGGAGTATGACATCCCCCAGATCACCAGCCGGATGGAAGCGCCGGCCCAGCTCCAGGCGGTGGGCTCAGGTCCGGACCTGCCGGCCAAGGAGCTGCGTGACCGGCGCATCGCAGCCTTCTGCGGAGTGGCCCGGCCGCACACATTCTATCACGCCCTAATGGAACTGGGACTGGAACCGGAAGAGGTTCGCTATTTCCCCGATCACCACCGCTACTCGGCCGCCGATCTGGCCCAACTGGCGGCGCTGGCGCCGGGCGATGGCTGGGTGTTGATCACCACCGAAAAAGACGCCGTCAAGCTGCCGCCCGATTTCACGGCGCGCAGCCGAATATATGCGCTACGGGTGAATATGGTCCTGGATGAGGCCCAACGGGAGCGATTAGCGGAAGTGCTGCTGGCTAAACTACCGCCGCCGGGCGCTGTCCCCCCTGGGGCTGCCTAACACAACCAAAGCGCCCCACCGGGGGCACCGCTAGTCTTTCAAGGCGCCAAACAGACCGATCAGATCGGCGACCCGGCTGGAATAGCCCCACTCGTTGTCGTACCAATTGAGGGTCTTGACGAACCGGCCACCGGAAACGCGGGTATAGGGCGCGTCAAAGATAGAGGAGTGGGGATCACCGATGATATCGGTGGAGACGATGGGCAGGGTGGAGTACGATAGGATCTTTTTCAGGCGCTCGGTGCCGGCGGCATCCATCACCGCCTCATTGATATCCTCAGCGGTGACCTCCCGGGCCAGTTCGCACACCAGGTCCACCACCGATCCGTCGGGCACGGGCACCCGGCAGGCGATACCATCCAGCCGGCCGGCCAGTTCCGGGAGCACTTGACCCACGGCCCGGGCAGCACCGGTGGTAGTGGGAATGATGTTCTTGGCAGCGGCCCGGCTGCGGCGCCAGTCCTTGTGGGGCACATCAGCCAGGCGCTGGTCGTTGGTATAGGCGTGCACCGTGTTGATGATCCCCTCCACGATCCCGAAGGACTCGTGCAACACCTTGGCCATGGGCGCCAGGCAATTAGTGGTACAGCTGGCATTACTGACGATCCGGTGCTCGGGTTTGAGTCCGTCTTCATTGACCCCGATTACCACCATGTAATCGATGTCGTCCTTGGCCGGCACCGTCAGGATGACCCGCTTAGCCCCGGCGGTCAAGTGTTGCTCCAGCTGGGACCGCAGACGGAAAATGCCGGTGGATTCCACAACCACGTCGATGCCCAGTTGGTCCCAGGGCAGCTGCGTCGGGTCCCGTTCGGCCAGCATCTTGACCCGGTTCTCATCAACACTCAGGGTATCACCATCCAGGGCCACCTGGGCGTCAAATCCACCCATAACCGTATCATATTTCAGCAGGTAGACCAATGCGTCAGGATCGAACAGGTCATTTATGGCTACCACTTCCACATCGTCGCGGGCATGGACAATCCGGAACACCGCCCGGCCGATGCGGCCGAACCCGTTGATGGCAACTCTCATGCCTCACCTCCCGCGCTGCCAAGTTTGTGGTAAGCCCGGACCAGGTTCAGCAAGCGGGCGGCGTGACCCCAGCCGTTGTCGTACCAGGCCAGGAGCTTCGCCAGCCGGCCCTGGGTTTTCATGGTGGCCCGGGTATCGAAAATCAGACTGTGGCGATTGCCGATTACGTCGCTGGAAACGATAGGATCATCGGTGATCTCGATTATCCGGGGCATCTTTTGAGCCGCTTCCCGGGCGGCATCGTTGATCGCCTCAACGGTGATACTGCTGTCGCGAAATTGCACCGTGAGGTCCAGGCAGGAGCCGTCCGGTACCGGCACGTTCAAGGAAATGCCCTCCAGCTTGCCGGCGAATTGGGGCAAGATCTGTTCCACCCAGCGGGGTGTCGCAGTGTCGTTGGGGATAATGTTATCCGCTGCCGATCTGCTACGTCGGAAGTCCGAGCCGGCGGAATCATGGAGCGGCTGGTCGCTGGTGTAGGCGTGGATGGTAGTCATCATGGCCCGCTCAATATCGAATTTGGCATCCAGGAATTTCAGCATCAAGGCCATCACGTTCGTGGTGGAGGACCCGGCGGAGACCAGGAGGTCAGCGCTGGAAATGGTATCGTCGTTCACGCCCATGATCACCACCCGGTCGATCTGTTCATCCGGCAGGTTGGGAATGATCACCCGGGGGGCGCCGGCTTCTAAGTGAGACTCCAGCTGCGAGCGCCGCAGATACTTGTGGGTGGCGTCGATCACCACATCCACGTTATAGCCGTCCCAGGGGACCGAACCGGGTTCGCGGCCCCTAATCATGCGGGCAGTGCGACCGTCATCCAGGTGCAAACGGTTTTTCTCTAGCCGGACCTCCTGTAGAAATGAGCCATGGATCGAATCGCGTTGCAGCAGGTAATGTAGAATGCGGGGGTCAGCCACGTCGCTGATGACGGCGATCTCCACATCCGGTTTCTCCGCGGCCAGCCGGTAGATATTGCGGCCGATCCGGCCGAACCCCATCAGCCCGACCCTGATGGGGTCAGCATTTGATTGTGCGTTTGACATCGGTTTTCCTTCCAGGCCCGGACCACTGACGGCCTCAGGCAGGTATAATAGGCACTGAACTGAGGGCCAAAGCTAATCCGGTACTATTACCGGGTACAAGGGGCTTAATGAGGAGTTCCCCGCGAAATATTAGACCTTCATCTTATACTAATGGCTAATAGTGGGGATACGATCCGCTTTTTACCTCACCCCCTCCGGCGGAGTTTATCCTGAATCTGCCTTTCGGCGGATGAAGGGCTCAGGGCAGGCTCTTCGCTTCCAAGCCGTTGACCACGCCCAAGGCGGAGCGGAGGGTGCTTGGC
>JADFMC010000274.1 GCA_022564085.1 Fidelibacterota bacterium
GATGAGTTAGTTACTCAAGCATTTGCGTACGTCGGCGGGTGTGACGGCCTGCAAGCTGTCAGCGTAGGAGTCAACGTAATCCAGTCCCGCCAGGGCCCAGCCGGCGGCCATTTGGCCTACTTCGATCCAGATATCGTCCTTCCAGGAGGCGACCTGGACCTGCAACCCTGCGCTGGCATGCTCGTAGTCCCGCCGTGAAAAGTAACTCGGGTCAGCCAACAGGTCGATCTCGGCCTGCAGTAAAGCGACGGCTTGCTGGGCATTCTCCATGAGGGCTGTGGCCCGGATAGTGAAAGGACCGATGCTCCGTTGCGGATGGTAACTGGCGGTGGCCTGCAATAGGGGTCCGTTGGTCACCAGGCGGGACTGGAACCGGCCGGCCCGCAGGTTGAGCAGGGCGGCGCAGACGCTGGCGGCAGATACCCCTTTAGGGTCCTCCAGGTAGCCCGGACCCTGCCAGGAAAGCAGGATTTCGGCTGAGGCCACCGGCTTTACCACTACCGTATCACGGTCTTCCAAAAGATGGATATAGCCTGGCAGAGGATGGGTCCTGAAGGGGTCATAGCCCCGCTCCCAAGCCCCGAATATTTCCTCCACCTGCGCCACGGCCTCTTCCCGGTCAATATCCCCGGCCACGATCAGTAGGGCGTTGTTGGGAATTATATAGCGCATCTGGAGCAGACGTAGCTGCTCGACCGTAGCAGCTTCCAAGCTTTCCCGGTTACTAAAACGGCCCTGGCGGCGGTAGCTGCTGCCCCATAAAAGGTGGTCCGCGGCGCGACGCAGCTGAAACTCAGTTGCGGCTTCCAGCTGATCCATGCGCTCCAGGAGCATAGCCCGTTCCTGGGCGATCTCGGCTTTATCCAGGAGCGGCTGCCGGACGGTCCCCAGTAGAAATTCCAGCCCCGCCGCCAGGGAATCATTGGCCAGGCTGATAAGTACCGCCGTCCATTCCTCCTGCGACAGGCTGCTATACTCAATGCCCAGGTCCCGGGCCCGTTCGCGATAGGAGAACTGCGAAGGCGATTCTGCCTGAGAGCGAAATAACATCTGAGCGTGCAGCTGGGTCCAGCCGTTCTGGCCGGGGACCTGGACATTTGCGCCGTAGCGGAATACCAGCTCCAGGAGAACTACCGGTGTGGCCCGGCCGGGAAGCAGGACCAATTCCAACCCGTTTTCCAAAATAATCGACTCGTATCGATCCTCCTCGGCGGCAATCAGCGGCCGGCACCAAAGGATCGCAATCAAGGGGAGCATCCAACCGCGTACCGTGACCGCCATCATACTCCCAAGTTAGCCTGTAGCATTTGAAAAATAGGCCTAATTCAGACCAGCAGAATTAAATTAGGATGTCTATACCTTGAATGTTGGAACACCGTGTTCTAAGTTCGGTTGCCGGCAGCGCCAAAGACGAGTTCCCTTTCGTACTTGGAATGTCTAGTACGAATTCCGGAGTTTTCGCCGGGTACATACGGATATCGTGGCACCCGGCCTGGCAAAAGCAGGCCCAGGTGGGAATGTCGAGCCGGTTTCATACGGCGCCCGCAGCGGTTCTATAAATCAGTGAAGGTTCAGCTATGAAAATTTTCGTGTTCATTAAGCAGGTACCCGATTCAGGCTCGGTGCTCAGGATTCAAGACGATGAATCGTGGGTGGAGGAGGATAAACTGGTCTTCACTGCCAATGAAAGCGACAGCTATGCCCTGGAGGAGGCGCTCTTGCTGAAAGAGGCTCATGGGGGTGAGGTCATAGCCTGCACCCTGGGCCCGGAACGTTCCCGCCAGGTGCTGAAGGATGCCCTGTCCAAGGGCGCTGACCGGGCTATCTTCCTGCACGACGCAAGTTTTGACAACCTGGACTGCAACGGGTTGGCGAAGGTGTTTGCAAAGGTCATTGAAAATGAACAATGTGATCTGGTACTCTGTGGGTTGCAGGCCGATGACACCGGAGAGGCGGCAGTGGGTCCTATGCTGGCCGAGGAGCTGCATCTGCCGCATGTGACTATGGTGGTGCAAACCGAGCTGCTGGATGGTGGCCTCAAAGTCAAGCAAGAGCTGGAGGGGGGCTGGTTCCGGCAGGTAGAGACCAGCCTGCCGGCCCTGCTCACTATCCAATCGGGCATCAATAAACCGCGCTATGCCTCACTGAGGGGCATAATGGCCATGAAGAAAAAAGAGCTGCGGGAACTCACCGCCGCCGATCTGGGCATACCCTCTACGGAGTTGGCCCCCATGCAGACCCTCCAACGAATATACGTGCCGGTCAAGACGAAGGAAACCGTTTACCTGGAAGGGGCGCCGGAAGAGGTGGTGGCGCAGTTGGTGGATAAATTGGCGAACGAAGCGAAGGTGCTGTAACTATGGGCAAGATATTGGCATTCATCCAGCTCGACGACGGCCAACCCAACCGTAATGCATTGGAGGCGCTCCAGGGGGGCCAGCAACTGGCCGCGGATATGGGCCACCAGCTGATTGGGGTGGTATTCAGCGCCAGTTCACCGCAGCAGCTCCAGTTCCAAATGGATGAGATCATCACCGTGGCGGCGCCGGAGCTGGAGCTTTATTCCGCCGATACCTATGTGGCGGCCATGGCGCAGATCATTGCCGCTGAACAACCGGATCTGCTAATAGCGGGGCACACCTATCAGGCCCGGGACTGGCTGCCCCGTCTGGCCGCACAGATCAGCCGGCCGCTTATCAGCGATTGCATCGGCTTCCAAAATGGGGCTCAAATCACCTGGGTGCGGCAAGTTTTCCAGGGCAAGGTGCATGCCGACGTGACTACCGGCGAGGGGCTGGCCATAGTATCCTTTCAAGCCGGAGCATTCCGTCATGACCGGCTGGAACCCGGCTCACCGGCGATCCGCAGCCAGGAGGTGGACCTATCGGCGGTCGAGGTCCAGGTGCGGGCTGGGGAACCATTCCAGGACACCAAGGCAGCGGTGGACTTAAGCCGTGCGGAGCGGATCGTGGCGGTGGGGCGCGGTATCGGTGATGAGGAAAAGCTGGCCCTGGTGCGGGAGCTGGCCGAGGCGCTGGGCGCGGAGCTGGGCTCCTCCCGTCCGGTGGTGGATTACGGCTGGTTGAGCCACGATCGCCAGGTGGGCTCATCCGGGCAGACTGTGGCCGCCAAACT
>JADFMC010000275.1 GCA_022564085.1 Fidelibacterota bacterium
GGGCGGGTCGTCCAAGGTTTCAGCAGCTTTTTCGACTACGGGCTCTTCCGCTACCACGGTTTCCTCTGCAGGAGCCGCGTCTAGGGCCTCTTCACCATCAATTGCTGGCACGGCCGCTACGCCTTCCGATTCGGGTGTGGCTTTTTCGGGCGGCAGTTCCGTTTCGGGCGCCGCCGTGGTTATGGCCGGCTCGCTCTCGCCGGCGTCGTAATCCTCCAGCGGGAAACTGGTGGACTGCGGCCCGGCCACAGTTTCCGGAGCCTGTTGCGTCTGGGCCAGCTCCGTTGCCACATCCTTGATATGCCTTTCCCAGGATCGCTCTGCCTCCGTCAGCTGATCGCTCTCCTCCAGTCTGGCCTCGATCCGTTCCACTCGCTCAGCTTCGTCATCTGAAAGGATATCCGCCGGTGGTTCTTCCGGCTGGCGGGCGGTGGGTATGAAGGGGGCCGGTTCCGGTTCGGCGGCACCGTCATCTTTCGCCGGGAGCTCCACTTCCAAGAGCGGCTGCAGCTCGCCCGCCGGTTCCCCGCCACCGGTCTTGGCGGATTCCCGGTCCGCTGCCTCTCGCAACCGCATCTCCCGCTTGACTTTCAGCACCAGTTCCTTTTCAGCCTGCATCCGTTTCAGCCGCGCCCGGGCACTATGGCTGAGCGGATTTGCCAGCAGCAGGATCTTATAGGCCCGTTCCAGAATCCCCGGCGGGCGTTTCAGACGCTCCTGTATCGCCACCAGGTACTCCGCTGCTTCGACGTGGTACGGATCCTGGGCCAGGGTGCGGTCCAGTAGCTGCTCCGCCTCTTCCATCCGCCCTTCCCGCATGTTGACCAGGGCCAACAGGAACAGGCCGGGGGCGTGGTCGGGGTGATGCTTGAGACCGATGCGGCAGACCTTGCGGGCCCGCACCATGTCACCCTCCTGATAGTAGGCGTTAGCCAGCAGGGGATAAGCCAGGGTGCCGAAGTCATCGGCGAAATGCCGCTCCAAGGCGCGTTTGCGCTGCAGCTGGCTGGTTCTATCGCTGGTTGCCATAGTGGTCAAAGGGGGATATTCCCATGTTTTTTCCGGGGATTATGGTCAATTTTGTTCGCCAGCATCCCGAAGGCGTCGATCAGGCGGGAGCGGGTCTGCCGGGGCATAATGATGTCATCGATAAAGCCTCTTTCGGCGGCGATATAGGGGGTGGCGAATTTTTCCCGGTAGTCCCGGCTGAGGCGCTCGGTGAGGGCCTCCGGATCGGGCGCTGCCTTGATCTCTTTTTTCCACAGGATCTCCACCGCCCCCCGGGGGCCCATAACCGCGATCTCGGCAGTGGGCCAGGCCAGGTTGAGGTCGCCCCGGATATGTTTGGAGCTCATCACGTCATAAGCGCCACCGTAGGCCTTGCGGGTGATCACGGTGACCTTGGGCACGGTGGCCTCGCAGTAGGCATAGAGCAGTTTGGCGCCATGGCGGATAATACCGTGCCATTCCTGGTCGGTGCCGGGAAGGAAACCGGGGACGTCCACGAAAGTGAGCAACGGAATATTGAAAGCATCGCAGAAGCGGACGAACCGGCCGGCTTTAACCGACGAGTCCATATCCAGCACCCCTGCCAGGTGGGCCGGTTGATTGGCCACGATCCCCACCGACCGGCCGGCCAGGTGGGCGAACCCCACGATTATGTTGGGAGCGTAGGCGGCGTGGACCTCCAACAGCTCCTTATCATCCACCACCGCCGTGATGACCCGGTGCATATCGTAGGGCTTATTGGGGTCTTCGGGTACCAGATCATCCAGTTCCGCCGCCTCACGATCGGACCGGTCCTCAGTGGGCCGCTGTGGGGCAGTTTCCAGGTTGTTCTGCGGCAGGAAGGCCAGCAGTTTGCGGGTGTATTCAATGGCCTCCACTTCGTTCTCGCAGGCCCTATGAGCGACGCCACTCTTGGTGGCATGGATGTCCGCCCCGCCCAACTCCTCGAAGGATACATCCTCGTGGGTAACCGTCTTTACCACGTTGGGCCCGGTGATGAACATGTGGCTGGTGCCCTGCACCATGATAATGAAATCGGTGATGGCCGGCGAATATACCGCCCCCCCGGCGCAGGGTCCCATCACCAGGCTGATCTGGGGCACCACCCCGCTGGCCAGGGTGTTGCGCAGGAAGATATCGGCGTAGCCGCCCAGGCTGATCACCCCTTCCTGAATCCGGGCCCCGCCGCTATCGTTGATGCCCACCATCGGCGCCCCCACTTTCAGGGCCAGGTCCATCACCTTGCAGATTTTCTGGGAGAAAGTTTCCGAAAGGCTGCCGCCGAACACCGTGAAATCGTGGGCAAAGACATAGACCAGCCGCCCGTTGATTGTCCCGTAGCCGGTGATCACACCATCGCCCAGAGGCCGGTTATCCTGCATGTCGAAATCGTGGGACCGGTGGCGCACAAACATGTCCAGCTCCGTGAAGGAGCCGGCGTCCAGCAGCAGCTCCAGGCGTTCCCGGGCGGTGAGCTTGCCCTTGGCGTGCTGGATCGCAACCCGCTCAGGACCGCCGCCGGCCAGTGCCTGGGCGCGCTTTTCCTGCAGCAGAGCTGCCGCGGTTGAAGGTGCGTCAGTCTTCATTTCTTTTGCTGGTCTTCACCGTTCCGGTGCTGAGCCACCCAGCCGGTGATATACTCCACAATCTCGGCCATGGGGGTTCCCGGCCCGAACAACCGGCCTACCCCCTGTTTCTGAAGAGTGGCCATGTCCTTCTTGGGGATAATGCCGCCACCGGTGAGCAGTACGTCCTCCAGACCGGCAGCATGCATGCGCTTGATTACTTCCGGGAAGATAGTCATGTGGGCGCCGGAGAGGATAGACAGGGCCACCACGTCGGCGTCCTCCTGCAGCGCCGCGCTGACGATCATCTCGGGGGTCTGCCGCAATCCCAGGTAGATCACCTCCATCCCGGCGTCCCGGAAGGCCCGGGCCAGGATTTTAATGCCCCGGTCGTGGCCGTCCAGACCCGGCTTGGCCATCACGATACGAATTTTATGTTTCATCAAGCCCTCTTGCTGTCCAGGACAAAGGTCACCGGCCCGTCATTGACCAGCTCCACCTCCATCATGGCGCCGAATACCCCGGTCTGCACGGAGACTC
>JADFMC010000276.1 GCA_022564085.1 Fidelibacterota bacterium
GTCCACATCGGTGCAGATGGCCTTGACCGCTTTGATCCTGGTCAGTTCCTGCTCATGCACTGCCGCTGGTCTCCAGGTAAGTCTTTCGGAAGGCCAGCAAGCTGACCATCAACTCTTCGAATCGGTCCAGGGGCCACTGGGTGGCTGCATCGGAGCGGGCCTGCTCGGGCCGGTCGTGCACCTCAATAAAAATTCCATCACAGCCGGCAGCCACCGCCGCCCGGGCCACGGTGGGGATATATTCCCGCTGGCCGCCGGTCTCCTTGCCCCGCTCGCCAGGCAGCTGGGCCGAGTGGCTGGCATCGAAAATCACCGGGATCCCCTGCTCCTTGATGATGGCTATGGCCCGCATGTCCGAAACCAGGTTGTTATAGCCGAAGCTGGTGCCCCGCTCAACTATGGCGAAGTCGGCGCCACCGGCGGCGCGCAACTTGTCGGCTATGTTGCCCACGTCCCAGGGGGAGAGGAACTGCCCCTTTTTCACCAATACCGGCAACCCGGTTTTAGCGGCCGCCTGGAGCATATCGGTCTGGCGGCAGAGAAAGGCCGGCACCTGCAGCGCGTCCACCGCCCCTTGCAGCTGTTGGGCCTGCTCCACGGTATGAAAATCGGTCACCACCGGCAGTTTATAGTCTGCCCGAATTTGCTGGAAAATAGGGAGGGCTTCCTCCAATGCAATGCCCCGGTAGGATTCGGCGGAGCTGCGATTGGCCTTATCGAAGCTGGTTTTGAAAATCAGCGCCAGCCCCAACCGGTCGCGGGCCTGGGCCAGGGCCGCTGCCATCTGCAGCACGTGTTCGGTCGACTCGATCACGCACGGCCCGGCTACGATGGGGAACGAGTCTCCTGACAGGGGGAACGGCCCGGCCTTCATTTAGCGGCCCCGTTGTGGTACTTGACAGTGGCGGCCACGAACTCTCTAAACAGGGGGTGAGCCCGCACTACCCGGCTTTTGAGCTCCGGATGAAACTGCCCCGCCACGAACCAGGGGTGATCGGGCAGCTCCATGATCTCCACCAAATCCAGTTCCAGGTTGATGCCGCTGAAAACCATCCCCGCTTCCTCAAGCTGCGAGCGGTAGGCGTTGTTGAACTCATAGCGGTGCCGGTGCCGCTCGCTGATATTTGGCTTGCCATAAGCCTTGTAGGCCCGGGTACCGGACTGCACATGGCAGTCATAAGCCCCCAGCCGCATGGTGCCACCCTTATCCTTGATCCCCTGCTGTTCTTCCAGCAGGCTGATCACCGGGTGCGCGGTGCCGGGATCGAATTCGGTACTGTTGGCATCCTTGAGCCCACAGACCGAGCGGGCAAAATCAACCACGGCACACTGCAACCCCAGGCAGATGCCCAGGAACGGGATCTTCTGTTCCCGAGCAATTCGGGCTGATAGGATCTTCCCTTCGATGCCGCGGTCGCCGAAGCCTCCCGGGATCAGGATGCCATCGACGCCCTTTAAAGCGCTCCCGGGATCGCCATTTTTCTCCAGCTCCTCGGAATCCACCCAGCGCACCTCCACCCGGGCGTCATTTTCCACGCCGGCATGAATGAACGCTTCAAGGATGCTTTTGTAGGCGTCGGGGAGCGCGTTGTACTTGCCGCACATGGCGATTGTCACGTGGTGAGTGGGGTTCTTGAAACGGTCGATAAACCGCTGCAGAAACTCAGAGGAGCCCTCCACCACTTTCAACCCCAGCTGCTCGGCCACTACCTGGTCCAGGCCTTGCTCATGAAGTATTAGCGGTATCTCGTAGATAGAGTCGACATCGGGGGATTCAAAGACGTGCGCCGGCAGTACATTGGTAAACAGGGCGATCTTGGCCCGCACCTCAGCGGTGAGGTGATGATCATCCATCGTCCGGCAGACCAGGATGTCCGGCTGCAACCCGATCTCCCGCAGCCGCATAACGCTGTGTTGGGTCGGTTTGGTTTTCAGCTCGTTACTCTTGCTTATGAATGGAACCAGGGTCAAGTGCATGATCAGGTAGTTGTCCCGCCCCACTTCCAGGCATAATTGCCTGATAGCTTCAAGGTGCGGTTGACCTTCAATGTCGCCCACCGTGCCACCCACTTCACAAATAATCAGGTCGAATTTGCGGCGGGAATTCACCAGCTTGATGCGGCGGATGATCTCATCGGTAATGTGGGGAATCACCTGGATGGTCTGGCCCAGGTAGTCTCCCCGGCGTTCCCGGTTGAGCACTTCCCAGTAGACCTGCCCGGTAGTGGTGTTGTTGAGCAGTGACATGTTGATGTCGGTGAAGCGCTCGTAGTGTCCCAGGTCCAGGTCGGTTTCGGAGCCGTCGTCCAGCACGAACACTTCCCCATGCTGGTAGGGATTCATGGTCCCCGGGTCCACATTCAGGTAGGGGTCCAGCTTCTGGATGGTGACCTTTACGCCCCGGGACTTGAGCAGATACCCCATGGAGGCTGAGAGAATCCCTTTCCCCAGGCCGGAAATGACTCCGCCCAGAATAAATACGTACTTAACCGGCGGCTTCGACGCGCTCATAAC
Source organism: Fidelibacterota bacterium (assembly GCA_022564085.1). Classification (GTDB taxonomy): domain Bacteria; phylum Fidelibacterota; class Marinisomatia; order SCGC-AAA003-L08; family TS1B11; genus JACZSB01. Next base: position 2,515 of record JADFMC010000276.1, read on the forward strand.
TACTACTGGTAAATAGTTGCCATTGGTCCTTAACTAACTCGTAGTCCTGGAGGGTATCCACACCCACCGAATGGAAGCCGGCCGATATTACCGCTATGGGCACCCCCATTTCCACGGCCCGCAACTGTTCCAATTTTTCCTTAAGCTCCAGCTTGCCGGGTGGGTGGGCGCTGAACTGGAGCAGGAACTCCCGGCGGAAAACGTACAGGCCGATGTGGCGCAGGACCGTCCCCGGTACGGGCTCTGCCGGTGGCCGGCGATAGAAGGCCGCCGCCAGACCATCCCTGACTACTACCTTGACTACCCCGGGGTCCTGCCGCTCATCTTCTGTTAGATAGGTGGAACCGGCCGTACCAAACGGCAGCTCGGGATGGTCCCGCATGTGTCTCACCAACAGATCCACGACCTCCGGTTTCAATAGCGGTTCATCGGCCTGAATATTAACGATCAGGTCGGCTTTGAGATAGGCGGCCACCTCCGCAACACGGTCGGTGCCGCTGGCGTGGCCCGAGCCGGTCATGACCACTTTCATCCCGTAGCGGGTACAGACGGCGGAGACCTTCGCTGAATCGGTGG
>JADFMC010000277.1 GCA_022564085.1 Fidelibacterota bacterium
ACTGATCAGTATCAGCGGTGCGCTCATAACCGAAAAACGAGATCAGGTGACTCAAGGTGGCGCGCATATCCTTGCGGTGGACAATGTGATCGACAAAGCCTTTTTCCAGAAGGAATTCGGCTCGCTGGAACCCTTCGGGGAGATCCTGGCCGATGGTCTGTTTGATGACCCGGGCGCCGGCAAAGCCGATGAGAGCACCCGGCTCAGCGAGAATAATATCGCCCAGCATGGAATGGCTGGCGGTAACGCCGCCGGTGGTCGGATCGGTGAGGATGGAAACGAACAGGCCCCTATCCTTGGAAAACAGGCTCAGCTTGCCGCTCGATTTGGCCATCTGCATGAGGCTCAGGGCCCCCTCCTGCATCCGGGCGCCGCCCGAAGCGGAGATAATGGCCAGTGGAAAGTGGTGCTCACGGGCGTGATCGATGGCCCGGGAAATCTTTTCGCCCACGGCTGAGCCCATGCTGCCGCCGATGAAGGCGAAGTCCATAACGCAGAGGACAATAGGGTAGCCCTCCACCGATCCGGTGACGGTGATAACTGCCTCTCCCAGGCCTGTCTTCTCCTTCGCCGCGATGATCTGGTCCGTATATTTTTTCAACGCCTTGAATTCCAGTGGATCAACGGAGATCAGGTTGGCGTTCAGCTCGGTGGTGGCGCCATTCTGGTCCAGGATCAGTTCCAGATACTTGCGGCAGTCGATCCTGAAATGATGGGAGCAGGTGGGACAGACGAATTGGGCGTTCTGCAGCTCCTGATTATAGACGTACTCGCCGCAGCTGGGACACTTTCGCCACAGATCCTCCGAAACGCTGCGCCTTTCGGTGGATAGAATCTTCTTCTTGCTACGCCGGAACCAGGCCATCGGGTCAGTCCGCCGCCAGGACCTTGGTGAACAGGTAGGCGTCCCGGCCGGGACCGTAATAGTCTTTCCGGGTACCGACGGATTCATAGCCCATGCCCAGGTAGAGCCGCCGGGCGTGCTCGTTATCGCGGCGTACCTCCAGCAGAATCTTGCGCAGATCGTGCTGGTGGCAGTACTCGTCGATCTTCTCCAGCAGCTGCCGGCCCACGCCCTTGCCCTGATGGTCCGGATGGACGGCGATATTGTGCAGGTGAAATTCGCTGGCCACACTCAGGCCGGTTGCGAAGCCGACCATGTAGCCCTCCTCTTCGGCCACAAAACCGATACCCAGCTCGGCGTTGTCGATCTCCTCCTCGAAAGCTTCCCGGGGCCAGGGAGTATCGTAACAATATTCTTCGATGGACACCATCTGATCGATGTCCTGCCCATGTGCTTCACGAATCATCATGATGGGGTGATCTCACCTGGAAGTTCTGAAAATAGTCAGGCACCAGGGCAGCTATGTCCGCCGCTGGCGCCAAACCTCTAGCAAGCACAAATATACCCACTTTCTCTGCAGATGGACAGGTCTCGGATATGGGCACCGACAACAGCCCTTTGCGGTCCTCCGGCAGGTAGGCCAGCAGCCCCTCCTGGCCGACCAGTGCTTCCAACTCGGCCCCGGTCACACTTTGGACCGGCTCCAGACCGGTAGCGTTCCGCCGGGCGGCATAAACTTCGTCGCCCGGTCCACGGCAATATGCCCCTTGTAGCCGTGATAGGTCTTGCCGTGTTTGCGGGTGAACGAAGCGTCGGGATCCCGCGTGGTCTCGCCGTCGGGGCGGGTGCGGCCGCGTGACTGCTCGATGATCGTCGCATCCACCAGCGTGCCCTCCTTGACGAGCAGGCCCTGCTCATCGATGTGACTCACCACGCGATTGAAGATCGCATCATGCAGCTTCGCTTCGCGCAGCCGACCGCGGAAGACCACGAACGAGGTCTCATCCGGCGTGATGTCGGCCAATGACAGACCCACGAAGCGGCGGAAGGAAAGGCGATCCTGGAGGCACTCCTCCAGTTGCGGGTCCGAGAGATTGAACCATTTGGCCAGCAGCAGGCTCTTGAGCATGGTGATGGCCGACCAGGTGGGGCGACCCGCTCCGCGATTGCGATACTCCGGCAGCTTCAGGATGGGCTTGACCAGATGTTCCCACGGCACCGCATTCCCCAGACGCTCGAGGAGTTCTCGTGTCCGAGGCCCTCCGAACTCACTGGTCAGTTCATCGATAAATCCCGGTTGGGCATTCTTCCGCTGGGTCATGGTTAATCTCCTGTTCAACGTATCGTCCAGACAATACCTTCTACGTTGAACTGGAGGGGACGGTTGCGCTATTGTTCAGAGATTCCTAGCCAATGTCGGCCCGGTTCAGCAATCCGCGCATGTCATCTACGAAGACGGAACTGTTGATCTATTTGTATTGAGAGAAGCGGGAACAAGACAACATGAAGTGCGTCTCATACCGCTTCAGTCTCCTTACGATTCAAGGACAATAACCGTCTCGGGTGACATCTTCGTGCTTGATCTATCCGGGTATCAAGGCTAATTTCCGCTGGAAGTCCAAATAATCAGCGCGAGTGGCGTGAAGAATACCATTATCATAACGCAGCCAGTGTTTGATAATTGATTGGCCTGCTCTTTCGTCGAAGAATTCACATGCCGAAATAAAATGCGCCGGATGAGGGATCGTAACGCTGTGAAACGACCCCCAGGGGGACTTATTCACAGGTACCCGGTCGTAACGACAGCATCTCTTCCTCAGACATTCTCGGTTGTGAAAGAAAAAGATGGGCGATGGGCATTCAAGCGGCTTGTTCAACCGAGGTATCGCCCGGAGGTTTGGCCGCCGCAGTCGTCCCATCACCCCCGGTTGCGCCCGACGTGGAATACTTGAGCGGATTCTGCTGGATCTGCTGCTTTCGGACTGCTTTCGCCATCGACTCCGCCTTCAGCGCCCGCAACTCCCTTTCATGCTGGATTCGCAGGTTGTGGGTCTCAACCTTCAGGTTGTGCCAGCACACACTCAGGTAAAAACCATGCCCGAGGGTCTTGAGGCACATGAGCACCAGCCAGGCTGAAATCACCGCCACCCCGATGAACTTGTGTTCCGGAGAGAGAAAAGCCAGGGTGATTGCGTCCATGCCCCCTGCATCGACCCCCGAAAATACGGACTTA
>JADFMC010000278.1 GCA_022564085.1 Fidelibacterota bacterium
ACCACGCTGGATGCGCTGGATACCCCTTTCATCGATAGAGGCCATTCCATCATTCTGATAGACACGGCCGGCATCCGGCGGCCCGGGCGTGTCCAGCGGGGGATCGAAAAGTACAGCGTCATCCGGGCGGTGGGCGCGGTTAGCCGAAGCGATATTACGATATTGGTTACCGACGCCTCGGAGATCGCCACAGCACACGATGCCCACATTGCCGGACTGGCCTGGGATATGTGCCGTGGACTGATAGTTGTGGTCAACAAGTGGGACCTGATGGACGAGGAGGGCCGTTACGCCCGGGAGCAAGCGGCGAACATAGTCCGCGAGCGGCTGCACTTCATGCCCTACGTCCCCATCTGCTTCACCTCGGCGCTACGCGGATATGGCATAGAAGAGCTGCTACGCACCGCCTTGAATCTGCAACGCGAACGGACACGGATGGTGCCCCAAGGGAAGTTGCAGTTCGTTCTGGCCGACGCCCTGGCGGACCACGCCCCTCCGACGGTCAAGGGACGCGGCCGAAAGGGCCGGAAGCGATTGAACATCAACAGATTGCGGCAGGTCGATGTAAACCCACCCACATTCCTCTTCACTGTCGACGACCCGGAACTGGTACACTTCTCTTACCAGCGATATCTGGAAAACCGGTTGCGTAAGACGTTTAATTTCGACCACACCCATCTAAGGCTATTATTCAAGAAAAGATGAGAATCCCGTTAAACCCCGTCATTTTTAGCCTTACCGTTTTACCGGTCCTGGCCACCGCCTTGGTCGTCGTATTTCTCACCATGGGGGACAAGCCGGTGGTGGCGCAGTATGCGGCGGTGCTGCTCCTGTCCTACCTGCTCGGTTCTGTGCCCTGGGGTTACCTGGCGCTACGCTGGCGCCGCGGGGTGGACATACGCGAACACGGAAGCGGCAGCATAGGAATGACCAACGTGCTCCGCACCGGGGGCGGCCCGGTAGCGGTGGCGGTCTTTTCCCTGGACATAGCTAAGGGGATCCTGGCGGTTGTGCTGGGCCGGACGATCATCGGCAGCCCGGATGGAGAGGTGGCCGCCGCCCTGCTCGTCCTGGTAGGCCACAACTGGCCCGTGTTTCTCCAGTTCCGGGGCGGCCGGGGCATACTCGCCGGGCTGGGTGGATTGTCTGTAATGGCATGGCCCGTGGCAGCCATCGGCGCGATAGCTTTTATATTCATAACGGGTTTCAGCCGTTACGTATCCCTGGGTTCCGTGCTGGGGTTGATGATTACTTGTCTAGCCATGCTGGTGCTCGCCATCGCCGGCATGTATTCCACAACATACGTGATATACACTTTTCTGGGCAGCGCCATCATAATCTGGCAACATCGGGATAATATCCGGCGCATCAGAGAGGGAAACGAGCACCGGTTGGGCCACCCCGCTAGCAGGACAGGCTGACCTTCCATCCATTAAACCCGGAATAAGACGCGGCATCGGCCCACGAGCTCTGGACCCTCCCGGGCAGATAGCCGACCAGTTCACGGAGCCACTACGTATTGACCGAAACAGTGGCCATAATCGGCACCACCACCTGGGGTACCACGCTGGGAATCATCCTTGCGCGAATGAACCAGCAGGTCCGCCTGCTGGCGCGCACGCCTGCGGAAGCAGCCGAGCTCAACTCCCGTGGCCGGAATTCGCGTTTCCTCCCCGAATTCCCCTTTCCCTCATCCCTCACTGTATCCAGCGATGTGGCCGAGGTGGTCTCTCCGGCTAAACTGGTCATTCTGGCGGTACCCTCCCACCGATTGCGCCAGAATATCCGGGATATACGTGACGGGATCGCCGCTGGCACCATCGTCGTCAGCGCGGCCAAAGGCCTGGAACGGCCCGAGGGCAAGCGGATGAGCCAGATCCTTGAGGAAGAGCTTCCCCCTGAACTTCACCCGGGGATCTGTGTGCTTTCGGGGCCCAATCTGGCCAAGGAGATCATTCAGGGCAAGCTGGCATCCACAGTCATCGCCGGAAGAGATCCCCAAAATACCACCGCGGCTCAGGCTACTTTGATGTCCAATTCTTTTCGTGTGTATACCAGCAACGACGTTATCGGCGTAGAGCTGGCGGGAGCTTTGAAAAACATCATCGCCCTGGGGGCAGGGATCGCCGATGGATTGGATGTTGGGGAAAACGGCAAGTCAGCCTTCATTACGCGTGGGCTGGTGGAGATCACCCGGCTGGGCGTCGCCGCCGGGGCTCAGCCTTTGACATTCGCTGGACTGGCGGGGTTGGGTGACCTGCTGGCCACCTGCGCCAGCCCGCTAAGCCGCAACCGGTACGTGGGCGAACAGCTTGCCCGGGGCAAGAGATGGTCCGAGATTCAGAAATCCATGGACAACGTGGCGGAAGGGGTTAACACGACGGAAGCGGCGTTGACCATGGCCGCCGAGTTGGACGTGGAGATGCCCATCACCCAGGTCACCTACCGGGTTCTGTTTGAGGATCTCTCGCCCCAGGAAGCCATCGCCGAACTGATGGAACGGCCGGCCCGCTCCGAGTGGTAGGCCGGCCCGGACGTATCTAACCTCGAGACCAACTCTCCGCCGGGTCTGCTAGCGCAGCTCACCAAGCTCCAGCGAGGCCACCCTCTCTTGAAGCCACCGGGCCAGGACCCGGCGGTGGCACGCCTGACCCGCCCGCTCGAAGCACAGAAGCGTGAATCGGTCCATGGACGGGACTGTGGACAACCACTCCTCCAGTTCGCCGGCCTGGCCGATCGCTGTCTCAAGTCCCGCCACATAGTCCCGTTCAAGGTCGGGGAAACCGATGTCGCCGGCCCGGTAAGCCTGGAGCAGGTTACGGGGCGGGTACAGGAGGGGCAATGTTTCCCACTGAGTCTTCCGGCCGCGGGGATGGGCCCTGGAGACCCGGTACACACGGCCCACCCAGTCCTGGGGATCGTAGAAACTGGCAGTGTACACCGTTGGCATAGCCGGAATCTCCTCTTTGGAACTGTTCCCGGAATCTGGGTCCCGTGGGAACCCTCTTTTACAAAAGAGGTTTCCCCAGGACATTAAATCCTTGCGGCTGCACTAGGGATGAGCCGGGCGGCGGG
>JADFMC010000279.1 GCA_022564085.1 Fidelibacterota bacterium
CAATACTTCAGTGATGGGGTGACCGATGATATTATCACCCATCTCGCAAAAATCGGTGATCTGAAAGTGATCTCCCGGACCTCGGTTATGCTTTACAAGGATTCCCCCAAATCGTTGCGGGTTATAGCGGAAGAGTTGGGTGTCTCCAACATCCTGGAAGGGAGCGTCCGGCGGCACGGGAACCGGGTGCGGATCACCGGCCAGCTGATCGATGCCCGCACCGATGAACACCTGTGGGCCGAAACCTACGACCGTGACCTGACCGACATCTTCGCCATCCAGAGCGATGTAGCCTTGAATATCGCCGCCGCCTTAAAGGCCATACTTTCCCCTGAGGAAAGGCAGCGCCTCGAACAGCGGCCTACGGAATCAACAGCCGCCTATGACTATTATCTGCGGGCCAATGAATACGAACGCCAGAGCCGTGAGAAAAAAACCCTGGAGATCGCCATCGATCTATACAAAAAGGCCATAGCTGTCGATTCAAGCTTCGCCCAGGCCTATGCGCGTCTGGGCCGCACCCATGCATTCATGTACTGGCAAGGATATGACCGTACCAGCCAACGCCTGGCTATGGCCAGGGAGGCAGTTACCCAGGCGCTACGCCTTAAACCCGATGACCCGGTGGTACGCATGGCCAACGGCTATTACTATTATCATGGTTTTCGGGATTACGCCCGGGCCCTGGAGGAGTTTTATTTTGCCCGCAGAATGGAGCCGGGAAATGGATTACACGCGGAAAACATCGCCTATATTCAGCGCCGCCTGGGCAAGTTTGAAGAGGCAGCGGCCAATCTTAAGACCGCCCTGGAATATGATCCCCGCTCCTCCAGGATTACTGAGGAACTGGGCACTACCTACAGGATATTGCGCCGGTACGATCAGGCAGGCCAGTCCTTCGACAAAGCCATAGAATTAGCCCCGGATAAATGGTTGCCGTATATCTCCAAGGCGAAGATTCAGGTAGACCTGACGGGCAATGCCGAAAGCGCCCGGCAAGTGCTGGCGGAAGGGATGCGGCTTGCCAATCCAACCGAGTTTTCGTGGAAATTGGTTGACTTCGATATTGAAGACAGCCGTTATAATGATGCCCTTAAGCGACTGACTGCTATCCCGGAAGATGTGTGGATAGGGCAGCGCTGGTTCACACCGAAAGAAGCTTACGTCGGCTTGATTTTCGAACTGATGGAGCAGCCGACGGAAGCGCGCCGGCATTATGAAAACGCCCTGGTGCTGCTGGAGGAAACGGTGCGTGAACGTCCTGATGACGTCAGGGTTCACGCCGCACTAGGCCAGGTATATGCCCACCTTGGTTTTGCGGATAGAGCGATTCGGGAAAGCCGGCAAGCCGTCGATCTGCTGCCGGTTTCCCTGGATGCATTTAGTGGCCCTCTTTTCTTGGAAGATCTGGCTGAAGTTTATACGATAGTAGGTGAGCATGATAAAGCCCTGGAAATCCTTGCCCAGCTGCTGGCGATTCCAACCTCGACCAGTATTGGCGCCCTTAAGTTTTACCGGGTGTGGGATCCGTTGCGGGAGCATCCGCGGTTTAAGGCGCTGATTGAGGGGTACGGGGAGCAGTGATGCGCGCCCATTTCCAACATTGCCGCCTTCTTTTCTGAGATCAAGCACCATCCGGTGTTCCCAGAGACTAACCCGGTTCTACACCATCCATTTTATTCCACATGCCGCTGAAAGCGGGCGGCTAGGCCTGCGCACATCCAGTGTGCCACCGACGGGCGATATTCCACCTCCCTCCCGGCCCGCTGTAAATTCCTCCCATGCCCGCATCGCCCGATAGGCTAAAGCCAAGGCCACTGCTCCCCGGTGGCGCCATCGGGATTATCTCGCCCTCAAAGTGGGCCGAACGGGAACAGATGGAAAAAGGAGGCCAGGTCATTGAGGCGGCCGGCTACCACCTGGTGTGGGGCGAGAGCACCCAGGCCCGGCAGCACCAGTTCGCCGGACCGCCGGCCGACCGGGCCAGGGAGCTGGAAAGTATGTTCGCCAACCCCGCCATCGATGCCATATTCTGTGCCCGGGGGGGCTACAGCGCCTGGCGGGTAGTGGATCAGCTGGACTTCGATCTGATCAGGCAGCACCCCAAAATATTTATGGGCTACAGCGACATCACCAACCTGTTGCTGGCCATCAGCAAAGAGACCGGCCTGGTCACCTTCCACGGGCCCATGCTGACCAGTTTCAAGGATGGTCCCGCGCCGCTCAGTTTGAGCCACCTGCGGGAGGTCCTTTCCGGGGAACGGTTGAGCATCGACCTGGCAGCCACGGAGGGGGTCCGCGTGCTGCGGGCCGGCGTCGGGCGGGGCCAGCTGTGGGGTGGTAACCTATACATCGTCAATTCTTTTCTCAGCACGCCCCGCCAACTGGACAGCAAGGGCCGGATCCTGTTCCTGGAGGATGTGCGCGAGCCGTATCATAAGCTGGAGACCATGTTCCAGCAGCTGCGGCGCAGTGGCTGCCTGGACGGGATCAGCGGGCTGATCGTCGGGGAGATCATCGATATTCCCGAGGAGGCCATGCCCTTCGGCCGGACAGTGGACGAGATCGTGCTGGAAGCGTGCGAGGGGCTGGAGATCCCCATTGTAGCCGGTGTGCCCTGCGGCCACGGCCAGACCATCCTCACCTTTCCCATCTCGCTGCCGGTGGAATTGCATGCCGCTGACGGAACGGCGCAGCTCACTTTCCTGGAGGCGCCGGTTGCCGGTTAGGTCGTTGAGCGACGATCTGCTGGAGCGGCTGGTGGCCCGGTTGGGGACCCCCTTGTACGTCTACCATACCGATATTATCGGCCGGCGCCTGGCCGACCTGCAGGACTTCGATGTGATCCGCTACGCCCAGAAGGCCAACTCCAACCTGGCGTTGCTGGCCTGGATGCGGGGGCGGGGCGTGCAAGTGGATACGGTCTCGGCCTGGGAGGCGCAGCGGGCGTTGCGGGCCGGTTTCAAGGAACATGAAATTGTGTTCACCGCCGACCTGTTCGACCGCCCTGCCCTGAGCTTACTGGAACGGCATGACATCCCCGTCAACCTGGGCTCGCCGGACATGATCGAGCA